>JARRPX010000018.1:0-33037 GCA_037382465.1 Anaerolineales bacterium
GTAGAAATACTGCCCAACACATTGGCGCATAGAGCATACGGAACCGACTCGGCAGCGGAGGTATACCGCTGCCGCTACGGTCTAAACCCTGCGTATCGGCACGATTTTTTCAACGCTGAAATGGTCGTTTCGGGAATCGATGCGGACGGAGAAGTGCGCATCGTCGAACTCAAGGAGCATCCCTTCTTCATCGCCACATTGTTCGTGCCGCAGCATCGGTCGAAGCCGGAGGTTCCTCACCCCCTGATCACCGCCTACCTGGAAGCCGCGCTTGACTCCCTGTAGAAGGCTCATCGTTTTTCAAAGAAATCCCAGCGCCTAGGCCGCCTGCTCCCACACAGGCTTGTGCGCATATCCCATGGAAAAAGCCTTCTTGTTCAGCATTAAAGTTGTCGGCGGTACGGTGGCGGCGATGGCCTTTTCGACCGCCTTTCGCTCGGTGAAATCCACCACCGCAGTGAAGAATCCCAACATGATCACGTTCATCACGATACGCCGGCCCAATTCTTCGGCCATACGCGTCGCCGGAATCCCGACCGTCTGATCCCCCGTCTCCGGTGTGACGAAGTCACTCTCGATGATCACCAGGGCGTCCTCCCGCGCTTCGGGACGGAAGCGCGCGTAGCTCTCCTGCGAGAGCGCCACCAGCACGTCCGCCTTCTGCACGAAGGGATAATCGATCGGCCGGTCGGCGACGACGAGATTTGCGTTCGACGCCCCACCCCGCGCTTCGGGTCCGTAGGCCTGGGTCATGACGGCGTTCAAATCCTGGTAGAGCGAGAGCGCCCGGCCCAGGATCACACCGAACAATCCGACACCTTGCCCCCCGAAACCGGAAATGCGAATCTCTTCTCTCAAATCGATCACTCCTCGATCTGCACGGGTTGATAGGGCAGCAGGTCACGATCCACGAATCGACCGACGTAGATCGGCTGGTTGCTGCTCAAATCGATCTCGACCTCATCCAGAGGCACGCTCTTATCGATCTTGCAGCGTTCCTTGTAAAGCAGCATCTCTTCCAGGCCATCCTCGATCTGGTTCGATTTCCCGTAACCGATGGGACACGGCGAGAGCACTTCGATGAACGAAAAACCGGGTTTACGGAAGGCGTAGAGGATGTCCTTCTGAACCTGGTGGGCGTGCATGGTCGTCCAGCGCGAGACGAAATTCGCCCCGGCCGCGGCCAAAAGCATGGGAAAGTTAAACGGGTGTTCGGGGTTACCGTACGGCGCCGTCGTCGCCCGCGCCCCATACGGCGTCGTCGGTCCCGCCTGGCCGCCGGTCATGCCGTAATTGAAATTATTTGCGCAGATCACCGTCAAGTCGACGTTGCGACGTGCAGCGTGGATCAGATGATTTCCACCGATGGCGGCCAGATCTCCGTCGCCGCTGAAAACCACCACGTTCAGTTCGGGTTTGGCCAGTTTGATCCCCAGGGCAAACGGGATGGCCCGGCCGTGCGTGGTGTGGTAGGAATCGATTGCCATGTAGCCCGCCACGCGGCCGGAGCAGCCGATCCCCGAGACGACCACATGTCGATCGATGGGGATCTCGGAATCGAGGATCGCCTGTGCGTAGCAGCGCATGACGATACCGATCCCGCATCCCGGACAAAAGATGTGGGGGATGCGTTCCTCCCGCAGGATGACGTCCAGCGGGTGCCTATCGACGGCGATGATGACCGTTTCCACGACCGCTAACCTCCGTGATCACTCGAAAGATATCCTCGGGCGACATCATTTTCCCGCCGGCATGATTCACGCCGACGACTTTCTGCGTAACGTGGCGTTCCAAGTCTCGGGACACCTGCCCCAGATTGATTTCGGCCACGATAAATGCGTTCACCTGCCTGGCGATTTCCTTGATCCTGCGCTCGGGAAACGGCCACAACGAGACCAGCCGCAAGTAACCGACTCGCATTCCCACCTGCCGGGCCTCCCGTACCGCCCGCTTTGCGGACCGTGCCGTGCAGCCAAAGGAAACCACCACGATTTCCGCTTCATCGAGCCATTCTTCTTCAACGACGATGATCTCGCCGGCGTTACGCTCGATCTTGTCACTGAGACGCGTCACGAGCGCATGGTGCGCTTCGGCCGACATGTCCGGATACCCGCGTGCGTCGTGCGTCAGGCCCGTGAAATGAATCCGGTATCCTTCTCCTGCGTGAGCCATGGGCGGCACCAGATCGTCGTCTTCGACTGCGTAAGGCTTGAAATCCTCGCCCGGCTTCTTTTTAGGCCGCTTGCGTCCCCAGCGTTCGATCTCGTTTTCGGGCGGGATGACCACCTTCTCGACCATGTGCCCGACGACCTCGTCGGCCAGAACGATCACCGGGGTGCGGTAGCGATCGGCCACGTTGAAAGCTCGCACGGTGAGATCGAACATCTCCTGCGGTGAACTGGGCGCGTAGGCCACGATCTGGTAATCCCCATGAGACCCCCATTTGGCCTGCATCACGTCGGCCTGGCCGGGAAGTGTGGGCAAGCCGGTCGAAGGCGCGGCGCGCATCACGTTGACCAGAACGCAGGGGATTTCGAGCATGATCGCCAGACCGAGATTCTCCATCATCAGGCTGAAACCGGGCCCGGAAGTCGCCGTCATAGCGCGTGAGCCGGCGGCGGACGCGCCCAGCACGGAGGCGATGCTGCTGAGCTCGTCTTCCATTTGAATGAAAACGCCGCCCGTGTTGGGAAGACGGCGTGCCAGATACTCTGCGATCTCGGTCGACGGCGTGATGGGATAGCCACCGAAAAACGTGCAGCCAGCGGCGATCGCCCCTTCGGCGCAGGCGTGGTCGCCGTGCATGAAATGCTTACCGGAGCGTACGACGCTGTCGCTCAATCGTCCCCCTTCACAGTGTATATGGCGAACTCGGGGCAAACCATGCCGCAGAAACCACACAGCGTACAGGCGCTTTCCATTCCCGGCGCGATCTCCGGGATATGGTACCCTTTTTCGTTTGCCTGCTCGGAGTCTTGAAGTACATTTCGAGGACAAAGGCGGATACAAATCCGACAACCTTTGCAGCGTTCAGGTATCAGATAGATGATCCCTCGCGAGACGACTGCTTCATCCGTATCGAGAGGCGCTCGTGCAAAGTATCTCATCGTGCCCTCGTGGTAATCGACAAACCGATGAAACCACATTCCCGGGCCGCAAGAAAACCTGCCGCCTTGCCACTGTACGGCAAACCGCGTTCCGTACGGGACCGAACTCTTTCTGAATTATATTAAAGGGTAGACGGAAACGACCTTACAGGCAAGTATCAACTGTCAGGGACAAAGTCATGCCTTTTGGCGTAGGGAAGCAGCTATTTCGGCAAACAATCGTTTTGTACCCGGATGCAAACTACCACTGCGATAAACGAGGAAAATAATTGATTCCTACACGCAGCACATGTATAATCGCATCGAATTGATGATATGAGCGTTATATCATTAAGTGCAATTCAGAGGCGGAGGAGGCAGAAAAGCAGCGCTCAAGCCAGCGGTTTGCTGGCTTGTTTTCTTGGCAAGACGAACCGGATTACGAACGCCCACACGTATCTTTCCACTTTGAGCGCAAAAGGAAAAGTATGGCACGTTTACACGAACACCAGGGGAAATCCCTACTCGCGAATTGCGGCATCAGCGTCCCGCGAGGCGGTCCCGTAAAATCCGCAAAGGAAGCCCAGGCGCTGGCCGAGGAAATCAACGGTCCCGTCGTCGTCAAAGCGCAGGCATGGGTCACCGGCCGCGCCGGCATCGGCGCCATTCGCTTCGTCGATTCAGCGCAAGCCGCCGCGGAAGCGGCCGCCGAGATCCTGGGCATGCAGATCAGGGGCTTCACCGTCGATACGGTGCTGATCGAAGAGAAGCTCGACGTCGCCCGGGAATTCTACGCCGGCGTGATCATCGACGACCAGTCGCAGGCGCCGATGATGATCTTCAGCAGCTCCGGGGGAAGCGGGATCGAAGAAATCGCCCGGGAGCATCCCGAGACGATTTCGCGGCGGATTGTGGACATCCGCACCGGCCTGCTCGAACACCAGGCCCGCGACCTGGTCCGCAAGGTCGATATTCACGAGAAACTGCAGCTCAAGCTCGGGGGGATGCTGGCCAAGCTGTACGACGTCGCACGCAAATACGATGCCCGCGCTGCGGAAATCAACCCCATTGTGCTCACAAACGAGGGCGAGTTGATAGCCGCAGACTGCCGCATCACGGTCGACGACTCCGCCGTTTACCGCCACCCGGAACTGGGCATCGAAATCGCCCGCGAGTTCGACCGGCCGCCCACGGCGTTGGAACGAATCGCCTGGCAGGTCGAAAAGAACGATTACCGCGGAACGTTCTACTTCATCCAGCTCGAGCGTGATTTCCAATCCGGGAACGGCGTGATCGGTTTCCACGGCGCCGGCGGCGGCGGTTCGATGATGAGCATGGACGCGGTTTTGAACCGCGGTTACAAACTGGCCAACTTCGTGGACACGAGCGGCAATCCACCGGCATCGAAGGTTTATCGAGCCGCACGGATCATCCTCTCGCAGCCCGGAATCGACGGCTACTTTGCTTCCGGATCCGGTGTCGCCTCGCAGGAGCAGTTCCACAGCGCACGCGGCCTGGTGAAAGCCTTCATGGAGGTTCCCCTCGAAGTTCCTGCCGTCATCCGGCTGGGCGGGAACGCCGAAGAAAGGGCCATCGCCATTCTGGAACGCGCCGAGGATTACATCCCTGCGCCCATCGAGGGCTACGGGAAAGACGACACGCCGGAATTCTGTGCCCAGAGGCTGGACGCATTGATCCAGGAATCCGAACCCGCAGATACAATATCCTCAGGGTATGAACCTCCCGAAGCGAAGGAACCCTACCAATTCGAGACCGTCACGGGGGGCACCGTCACCTTCGACCACGCTGCCTGCCGTGATTGCGAGAGCAAAATCTGCATCGAGACCTGCGTTCCCAGAATCCTCAAACTGGAAGACGGCGTCCCCGTGCTCAACATTTCGCTCGAGGAAGCCAGGAAAGGTGGATGCAGCGAGTGCCTGGCTTGCGAGGTCGAATGTTTCTTCGAAGGCAACCGCGGCGGTTACGTTTCTTTGCCCATTCCCGGGCTGGACGAGCTTTCCGCAACGTGAAAGCGCATTGTGTGGTAGATATGGAGCTAAGATGGCCATATTGATCGACGAAACCAAACGCGTGCTGGTGCAAGGCATTACGGGCCGCGAAGGCAAAACCCGGGCGCGTTTGATGAAGGAATACGGCACCCAGGTCGTTGCCGGCGTAACGCCCGGCAAGGGCGGCCAGGACGTCGAAGGCGTCCCTGTTTTCGATACCGTCCAGGAAGCCTGGGAGAACGTTGGACCGATCGACGTAAGTGTGCTCTTCATCCCGGCGCCGCTGGTGAAAGACGCCGCACTGGAAGCGATCGACGCCGGCGTGAAACTGCTCGTCATCGTCCCCGATCGCGTGCCGATCTACGACGTGCTCGAGATCGCCGAAGCCGCGCACCGCAAAGAATCACACTTTGTCGGGCCGAACACGCTCGGCGTTCTTTCACCGGGCAAGGCCTTGCTGGGCATGATCGGCGGCCGGGCGGCGTCGGCCAAGGCCTGGTTCATGCCGGGTCCCGTGGGGATCTGCTCCCGCTCCGGCGGGATCACCTCCTCGATGGCCTACTACCTGGCGCAGGAAGGGATCGGTGCGACGACTCTGGTCCACGTGGGCGGCGACGTCGTCGTCGGAACACCGCTGCCGGAAGTCGCCCTGCACTTCGAGAACGATCCGCAAACGAAGGCCATCGTGATGTTCGGCGAGATCGGCGGCACCCAGGAAGAGCGTCTGGCCGACCTGATCGAAGCCGGCGAGGTCACAAAGCCGGTCGTCGCCTTCATCGGCGGGAAAGCGGCGAAGAGCGGCACACGTTTCAGCCATGCCGGCGCGATCATCGAAGGCGGGCGCGGTACGCACGAAGGCAAGGTAAATCGTCTGCGCGAAGTCGGCGTGCACGTCGTCGATGGCTTCGGGATGCTGCCGCAAGAGACGAAATCCGTCCTTATCAAACATGGGATTATGAAATGAGTGAAGATACCTGGAAAACTGCCATTACCCGGATCGAACCCAACGAAGTGCGCTTGCGCGGCTACCGCATCGATGAATTGATGGGAAATGTAACCTTTGCGCAGGCAATTTTCCTGGCCTTGACCGGCGAATTACCTGCGCCGAACGTTGCAAAACTGCTCGATGCCATGCTGGTATCGTCCATCGATCACGGCGCCACGCCGCCTTCGGCGCTCGCTGCTCGCACTGCGGCATCGACCGGCGCTCCACTCAACGCAGCCGTTGCGGCGGGGGTGCTTTCGATCAACCGTTTTCACGGCGCAGCAATCTACGACTGTATGGGCGTCCTCGAAGAGGGGATCCAACTGGCTGAAGACTCGAACGTGAGTATCGAAGATGCCGCCGGTGAATTGGTCGCCCGCTATCGCCAGGAGAAGAAACGTATCGCCGGCCTGGGTCACCGCATCCACAGCGACGACCCCAGGACGAAGAAACTGTTCGCCCTGGCGCAGGAACTGAAGGTCGCTGGAGACGGCGTGACCATGATTACTGCCATCCATGGTGCGTTGTCGAAAGGCGGCAAAGATCTGCCCATCAACGTTGACGGCGCCATTGCAGCCCTGCTCGTCGATCTGCACATGCCGCGCGAATTGGCCAACGCCTTCTTTATCATGGCGCGCGTTCCGGGTTTGGTGGCACACGTGTACGAAGAACAAACACGCGAGCGTCCGATGCGCAAGATCGATCCAGTAAAGCATGAATACGACGGCCCCCCTGCCAGAAGCCTCGATTGAAACGTCCGTGCGACCTTCATCCCAATGCTTCAAGACTGACGGATCTGGCGCGCCGTTTGCCCGTCTTTGCGGGTAGTATATTAAAAGCACCAGTGAGGAAAAGAAGATGTCCAACGAATTGATCGAACTCATTCCCGAATTTTCAGAAATCGAAGATGAAGAGCTTCGAAGAAAGGCGCTCGCCGTCTGGGAAGAGGCGCTGGAAATCGGCGGGTGGAGCATCGACGATCTCAAACACATGCCCTACACGCTGTTGGTGGAGGACGTAGAGATCAGCTTCCCCGAACACGTGAGCACCGTCTGCCGCCTGTGTATCGCCATGCAAGAAGTGCTCGAAGATGCGCATGGCGCGCGATACGACATCGATCGTGACACGCTCATCGCCGGCGCGCTGCTGGCCGACGTCGGCAAGCTGCTCGAATTCCGCGAAGAGAACGGCGAATACAAATGGGCGAGCATGTATCAGTACCTACGCCACCCTTTTACCGGCGTCGGCTTGTGTTTCAAACACGACATTCCCGAGGCAGTGATGCACGTCATCGCAACGCACTCCTGGGAAGGCGACAAATTCGCCCGCCGGCCGGAATCGATTATCTTCCATCACGCGGATTTTACGGATTTCGACCTGACCAAATCCGTAAAATAGGCGCCACGAGAAAACACTCAATTGCATGATCGTGTTGTGCAGGTAGGAGAGAACATGCCGCAGACATTCGCCGAGAAGGTATTAGCCAGGAAAGCCGGTGCGAAACAACTATCCGCCGGCCAGATCGTGGAGATCACGCCGGACGTGGCGCTTTCCCACGATAACACAGCGCCCATCTACGGGATTTTCAAGAAGATGGGTGCGGAGCGGGTCTTCGATCCCGAGATGCACGCCATCTTCCTCGATCACGCCGCGCCCGCACCTACGACGGCCCACGCAGAAAACCACCGCATCATCCGCGAATTCGTTCGTGAACAGGGCATCCCGCACTTCTACGAAGTGGGGCGCGGGATTTGCCATCAGGTGCTGGTCGAAGAGGGATTGGCGCTTCCGGGTGAGATCGTGCTGGGATCGGATTCGCACACACCGCACGCCGGTTCGATGGGCGCCTTCGGCGCCGGCATCGGCCGCAGCGAGATGGCTTCGATCTGGGCCATCGGATCACTGTGGCTGCGTGTTCCGGAAAGCATCAAGATCGTCGTACACGGCCGTCTCGTGGAAGGCGTTTCCGCCAAGGATCTGGCGCTGCACGTCATCGGCGAGAACGGCGCCGACGCGGCGCTCTATCAATCGGTCGAATGGCACGGCGAGGCGATCGCCGCCCTCGACATTTCCCAGCGCGAGGTACTGCCCAACATGATGGCCGAAATGGGCGCCAAGAACAGCTACGTTCCCGCAGACGAGAAGACTTTCGCTTATCTCGAAGGCCGGGCGAAACGCACCTACGAGCCCGTCTTTCCGGACGATGATGCCGGCTACGCAAGAATTCTCGAGTACGATGCGGCGCAGATTCAACCCATGATCGCCTGTCCGCATACCGTGGATAACGTCCGGCCGCTGTCTGAACTGCGTGGCACGCACGTCGACCAGGCCTTTCTGGGTACTTGCACCAACGCCAGGTTGGACGATCTCGCCATTGCAGCAGCGATTCTCGAAGGAAAACACATCGCCAAGGGTGTGCGCATGATCGTCATTCCCGCCTCCTCCGAGGTGTACCTGGAAGCGCTTAAAGCGGGTTATTTGGAAACTTTCGTGCGCGCCGGCGCGGTCATCGAAAGCCCCGGATGCGGACCCTGTATGGGGAATCACATGGGCGTGCCTGCCATCGGCGAGGTGACGATCAGCAGCGCGAACCGCAATTTCCGCGGGCGTATGGGCACGAAAGAGAGCGAAATTTACCTCGCCAGTCCCGCCGTCGTCGCCGCTTCGGCGGTCGCGGGAGAAATTTCTCATCCGAAGGACGTATCCTGATGGCCAAAAACAAAATCATTCGAGGTCGAGTTTGGAAATACGGTGACGACGTCAATACCGACGTCATCTTCCCGGGCAAATACACGTATACGGTCAGCGATCCGAAAGAAATGCCGCAGTATGCCCTCGAAGATCTCGACCCGCGTTTTGTGAAAGAAATATGTCCCAACGACATCATCGTCGCAGGGACGAACTGGGGCTGCGGATCTTCACGCGAACAAGCCGTCACCTGCCTGAAGGAGAGCAGACTGGGAGCGATCGTGGCGAAGAGCATCGCCCGGATTTACTACCGCAACTGCATCAACGCAGCGCTTCCGGCTCTGATTTGCCCCGAAGCGGTCGACGCCATCGAAGACGGAGAAACCATCGAGATCGATCTCGAGAGTGGTTCGATCCGCTGCGCTGGCGGGGAATTCAGTTTCCCGCCGCTCCCGGAAGCGGTGATGAAGATCTTCGACGCCGGCGGCCTGGTGCCCTATACCCGGCAGCGGTTGGAGCAGATGAAATCCCCACCCCCGACCAACGAGTAATAATCGTAATCTGACGTTGATCGCTCAACGATCCTGAATTGAGGAGAACTATTGAATGGCGAAATATCAAATTGCTTGGATGCCCGGAGACGGCATCGGCGTCGATGTGATGGACGCCGCCCGTATCGTACTCGATGCGCTCGGCCTCGACGCCGAATACATTCCCGCCGACATCGGCTGGAAATTCTGGTGTACGGAAGGAGAAGCACTTCCCGAACGGACGGTCAAGATCTTAAATGATTGCACCTGTGGATTGTTCGGCGCGATCACGTCCAAGCCCAAGGATGAGGCGGCCAAAGAACTCGCCCCCGAACTGCAGGATAAAGGATTTTCCTACCGCAGCCCGATCGTGCGTCTGCGGCAGATTTTCGACCTGTACACCAATCTACGACCGTGCAAGGCGTTTCCGGGGAATCCCCTGAATTACCGCGACGACATCGATCTGGTCGTCTTTCGGGAGAACACGGAAGGACTATACAGTGGCGTCGAATTCTACCCCTTGCCGGACGAAGTACGCACCGCGATGGCGGAATTCAGCCCGGCGATGTCGCGTTTCGACGGCGTTCCTGGCGCCGAAATCGCCATCAGCCTGCGCGTGATCACCAAAAACGGCGCCACCCGTATCGTGCGCCAGGCCTTCGAATTTGCCCGGAAATTCGGCTACCCCACCGTCACCCTGGTCGAGAAGCCGAACGTACTGCGCGAAACCAGCGGGTTAATGACCCGTCAGGCGAGAGAAATCGCTGCCGAATACCCGGACATCAAACTCTGGGAGACCAACATCGACGCGCAGATGATGTGGTTGGTAAAGAACCCGACGGATTACGGCGTCCTGGTGACGTCGAACATGTTCGGGGACATCGTGTCCGATCTGGCGGCGCAGTTGGTCGGCGGGCTGGGCTTCGCTTCAAGTGGAAACATCGGCGACGATTTCGCGGTCTTCGAACCCACGCATGGATCGGCCCCGAAATACGCCGGCCAGTACAAGGTCAACCCCACGGCGATGCTGCTTGCGGTGAAATTGATGTTGGATTGGCTTGGTGAGAACGACCTGGCTGAAAGCCTGGAGCAATCCATCCGTAAAGTGATCGCAGCCGGAGAAATCCGCACCTACGACCTGGGCGGATCCAGTTCGACGCTCGACGTTGCAAACGCCGTCGTGGCGCAGCTGTAAGGATTTCAAGGAGACAAAGAACGATGGATTCAATAAGCCGTGAAATGGCAGTATTCGCCCGAAATCTTACTTATGCGGACGTTCCCGCAGCGGCGAAGCACGAAGCCAAACGTTTCTTGCTGGACAGCGTAGGCTGTGCCCTTGCGGCTACACGAAATGAAGACATGCGGGCGATGCTGCGCTTCACGGAGAAACTCGGCGGCACGCCCGAAGCCACAGTGATCGGCAGCGGACTGCGCACCAACGTCCCCAACGCTGCCTTGATGAATTGTCTGCTTACCCGGGCGATGGATTACAACGACATCTACTGGGAGCAGGATCCCAGCCACCCCTCCGACCTCATCGGCGCCGCTCTGTCCGCCGCGGAGGCAAACGGAAAAAATGGGGCAGAGACGCTGACGGCCATCGTCCTGGCCTACGAATTGGAAATGCGCTGGTGTCATGCCGCCCATCCCGGCGTTCGTGAAGTCGGCTGGCACCACGCCACACTGACCCAGTTCGTCAGTCCGCTGGTGGCGGGTAAATTGTACGACCTCGATCTCGACCAACTCGTCGCCGCGGTCGGCATCAGCGGCAGTTCGCATTTCACCCTCGGCGGCGTCGTCGCCGGCCATCTGACGAACATGAAGAACACCGCCGATCCTCTGGCCGCGCAGGCCGGCGTCATCGCTGCACTCATGGCGCGCGAAGGCTACGAAGGGCCGGTGGAAGTGATCGAAGGCAAAGAGGGTTTGATCGAGGTCATTTCCAACGTCGAATGGAAGACGGACGAGCTGCTCAAAGGACTCGGTGAGGAATTTATCATCACCCGCTGCGGCTACAAAGCCTATCCCAGCGAAGCCCTCACCCATCAGCCAATTTCTGCAGCGCTGCAGGCGCGCAGCACACTTGGTGTCACCCACGACGAGGTGGCGGAAATCCTCGTCGAGACAACGACGCGCGGCGCCGACATCTTGTCCGATCCGAGTAAATACAAGCCCGAAACCAAAGAGACCGCAGATCACAGCCTGCCCTACGTGATCGCCGCCGCGATCGTGGACGGCAACGTGCTGCCCAATTCATTCAGCGACGAGAAATTGAAAGATCCCGCAATCCTGGCGACGCTGCCGAAAATCAAGGTCGTTGCCGATCCGGAAATCGACGCGCTCTTCCCCGGCGTGAAACGTGCTCGCGTGACCATCACCTGTAAAGATGGGCGCAGCCATACCGCCCAGACAGACGTCGCAAAAGGTGCTCCAGAGAACCCACTCAGCGATGAGGAAATCGCCGCAAAATTCCAGGCCAACGCACAAGGCATCGTCAACGATGATCGTTTGGATGAAATCGTCGAAGCGACCTGGAACGTCGATCGCGCAACGGACATCGCAGCCTATATGACGCTACTCATCTCCGATGTGTGAGGCAGGCTAACCCGAAGAATCAAAAACGTGGCAGTCCATCGAGCGGCTGCCACGTATTGTTTTTTGTAGTTCCTCAGCCGAACATTCCGGAGGGACGCTCTCCATTTTCATCGTTTGCCGGCGGCGGCACCGGTGTCGTCTCCAAGCCTCCCGAATCCGCATACGCAGGTGGGGTAACAGATCCCGGGGAGACTACGTTCTGTGAAGACGTTGGAATCGCAGGTCGCACAGCACGATGAAAGAGATAGCCGATAACCAGGATCGCAATTCCCATGATGGTGATGAGGACTCCCGCTCCCATCACTTCTCCCGTGACCTTTTCCCGCACGGCGGTTACCGGAATCAGCAGCAAATCGTACAACGCGCTGGATTGCTGGCGGAACTCCACCGAAGCCTGCTGCCAGTAGCGATTGAATGCGGTGCCTGCTGAAAAACCAAGCGCGATGGTCAATATACCAGCGATCAACACCGGCAGACCCCACCAGATGGCGACATCGCGCCAGGAACGAATGGCCAGGATCATGATCAGCCCCAACAGAGCGGCAGACAGCAGCCAGCCTCCCATGGTGAAAGCACGGATCGTACGAATGCGTTCCTTCAAGAGCAGCACATCATCGAGGTTCAGATCGTTCTGTTCAGTATCGAACGCAGAGAAGGTCGCCGGTAAATCACGGAAGAAACTCTGGAAGCGCCGTGTGGCGAAGTCGATCAACTCGGACCGGAAGGGTTCCGGCGGCTCGCAGTAAAGAATCACCGGGTGTCCCGCCTCTACTGATGCTTGCTGCATGCGGTCCACCTGCTCCTGCGTGCACGTGGGCCAGGAGTCGACGATCAAATCGATGACTTCCAGCATGCTTTCGCCTTGCATCCGCGCTTTGATCGGCCGCAAGTCGATCTCGATGCCCGGCGTCAGCCGGTCATCATCGAGCCAGGTGTGGATCGACATGACGGCTCCCTTGAGCTGGTTTTCCATCCAGGCATCCGGCAGCAGCAGGTCAATGATACGATCCCATTCATCGGCAGACAGATCGCTGAGTGCCTGACGGACTTCCGTATCGTCTTCGAAATCGTCGCCGAATTCCATCTCGGACAGCATCTCGGTAATGCTGCGCCGAAGAACCCCGGATGCAATCAGACTCTCGCTCAGCGTACTGCTGAGCTCTTCAGGACTGAAGATCACGTTCGAACTGAAGAATGCCAGCAAGCCAAACGGCAGCGTGACGATGAAAATCAGTGCACAAATGGCGGCCAGGATTCTCATCGAAAGCTGCAAACAACTCATTGGTTCTGACACGACCTTTCTCCCTTTTCGACCTTCCTTTTCAATCGCAAACGTTTATCGCCTGTACTCCCGCCTCGTGGCAGCAAATTATACACTCGTGCCTCACCCGCGGCCAGAAACGAAAAACGAGGCGCTTGATGCGCCTCGTTCACTCTCCGTTCGACCGGAAGTCCGCTGCCGGATTTGAAAACCTCTATCGAAAGTCAGCCATGATTTCTTCGAGCGCCTCTTTAGAGGGCCGTAACGCATCCTGCTGAAGCCGGGCGAGCGGTTTGTCGACGAGATTTTCCACCGATTGGAACGTCTCCTGGTTCTGGTTGAGGTAAATCAAACCCGTAGCCAGGATTTCGGCACAGCAGGTTTCCTCGAGAAGCTGCATTGCGGCAAGCCTGTCCGAAGTGTCGTGATTGTGCTCCAGCTTCTTGAGCACCAAACGGGACTTGTTGTGCAATTCGACTTCCACGATTTCCCCGGGTTCGATTTCCATCTCGATTTCATCGTAGGAAGGAACCCAGGTGACGTCGTGCAGGGGATATTCGTGTTCGATTCCCCACGAATAACTCTTCGTGGATTCATCGCGATTGTTGAAAGTCACACAGGGGCTGATGATGTCGAGCACCGCTGTCCCTTGGAAGTTGAGCGCGGATTTCAACAGTTCCTTAACCTGCTTGGGATCTCCCGCAAAGGATCGCGCCACGAAACCGCAGTTGGCGATGAGCGCTTCCATGCACAAATCGATCGGCATGAAAGGATTTACGCCCATCTTCTTCAACTTCTGCCCCTGATCGGCGGTCGCGGAAAATTGACCTTTGGTCAGCCCATAAACGCCGTTGTTTTCGATGATGTAAACCATGGGCACGTTGCGGCGCATCAAGTGGATAAATTGGCCAATGCCGATGCTGGCAGTGTCTCCATCCCCGGAGACTCCGATCGTCTTCAGCGACCGGTTTGCGATGGACGCGCCGGTCGCGATAGACGGCATGCGTCCATGCACGGCGTTGAAACCATGCGAACGGCCCATGAAATATGTCGGACTCTTGCTCGAGCAGCCGATCCCGGAAATCTTGATCACATTCTCGGGCTGTATCGAGAGTTCGTAACAGGCTGCCATGATCTGGCTCGAGATGGAATTATGCCCACAACCCTGGCATAAAGTAGTCGGCCGACCCTTGTAATCCGATCTCGAAAGGCCGATCTCGTTTACTTTTTTCTTAGCTCTTCCGTTGCCATTATCTTTCATGTCGTTGTTCCTCTGCGCTTCGAACTGCCTCGAAAGTCCAATCCGCATCGAGCGGCACGCCGTTGTTCTTGGTCAGGGAAACCAGCTTCGTCGCCAGTGCAGGCCACTCGAGTTGCAGCAGTTGATGCATCTGGCCATCCGTGTTCATTTCAACAACGTACACGACCTCGTGTTCCTGTATAAAATCTTCCACGGTTTCGGAGAAGGGAATCGCGCGGATGCGTAAATAATCCGTCGCCAGGCCTTCATCCGATAGGTATTCGCGTGCTTCGAGGATGGCCGGATCCGTCGATCCGAAAGCGATGATCCCCACATCGGCATGATCCATTCGCTGCACCACGGGAGCAGGCAGCGCATCACGGACGTTCTCCAACTTTCGCCAAAGCCGTTCGATGTTGGCGTCCCAATCTTGCGCCTTTTCGCTGTAAATCGCCCGCTCGTCGTGACCCGTACCTCGGGTGAAGAACGCCGCCAGGGGATGATCCGTTCCCGGAAGCGTGCGTGGCGCGATGCCATCGCCATCGATGTCACGATAACGGCCAAAATCTCCCAGCTTTTCCAGGTCTTCGGCGGACAACACCTTGCCGCGATCCATATCCACATCGGGATACTGGAATGGCTTCGAAACCCACTGATTCATGCCCAGATCCAGATCGCTGAGTACGAAGACTGGCGTCTGGAATCGTTCGGCCAGGTCGAAAGCACGCCAGCCGAACTCGAAGCACTCGTGCGGCGCAGCGGGGATGAGCAGCGTGTGACGAGTGTCGCCGTGACTGAGAAAACGCAGAATGAGCACGTCACCTTGCGAGGTGCGTGTGGGCAGGCCCGTGCTGGGACCCATACGCTGTACGTCCCAGATTACGATCGGAATTTCGGCGATGAAGGCCAGGCCGGCGAATTCGGACATGAGCGAAATTCCGGGCCCGGACGTCGAGGTCATGGCTCGGGCGCCGACCCATCCCGCACCGACGGCCATCCCGATTGCGGCGAGTTCATCCTCGGCCTGGACCACGGCGTATGTGGCTTTTCCCGTCTCGGGATCGCTTCGCAGATGAGGCAAGTAATACTCGAGCGTCTCCGCGAGACTGGATGCCGGTGTGATCGGATACCAGGACGCAACGGTCACACCGCCGTAAATCGCGCCCAATGCGGCTGCCGTATTGCCATCGACCAGGAGGTGTTCTTCGTCTCTCGGCATCCGTTCGACGCGATAGGGATCGCGCTTGGGCAGGTTGTCACGCGCCCACGATGCCGCCAGGTCGATCATTTTCATGTTCAATGCGACGGACGTCTCCCGACCGCCGAAATGGGTATCCAAAGCGCTGCGGATCTCTTCGTTGTCGATCTGCAGAATTTCAGTCAGCACACCTACATAGGCCATGTTGGCTACGTATTCACGCAACTGTTTCGGAGGGTCTGCTTCGTTTACGAGATCTCGAAGCGGTATGGGGTAGAAGATGACGTCCGGGCGATCCGCCGGTTCAGCCAAACGATCGTCATAGAAACAAACACCACCCTGCTTCAAATCTTGTAGATCATCGCGAAACGTCGCCATGTTCATGGCGACGAGCAGGTCGGCTTTCAGTTTGTTTGCCGTGTAGCCCTTTGCATTGACACGAATGGTGTACCACGTCGGCAAACCCTGGATGTTGGATGGGAAAAGATTCTTCCCACAAACCGGTATGCCCATACGGAAAAAAGCCCGTACGAGCGCCAGGTTCGATGTCTGGCTGCCCGATCCGTTCACCGTGGCAACGACCAGCGTGAAGTCGTTGACGATCGGCCGCTGCGCTTCCGCTTCACCTGCCGCTTCCTTCTGCTTTACTTGAGATTTACTCATAAGGAGTCACTCCCATCGTTCCGACGAACGAATCGATTTCCGCCCCACTCTCGATTGCCGGTTGATAGTTGTCCATTTCCAAAGATTGCTGCAGTAGACCGATGTGCTGCACAAGTGCCTGGTACCCACTTTCGTAATCACCCGTTATGATCGCATCTACCATCTTCTCGTGATATTCCCATACACGATGCAAGTAATCGTAATCGCTGTATCGTTGATAACCAATCCGCTCGTAAAAAAACCAATAAGCCTCTAAAACAGCCTGTAAAATGGGATTGTCGAGCCGCGAGTAAACCGTGAGATGGAGCTGGCGGTGCTCGCTGTGGGGAATCTGTATCGGCGTACTTTTCAGGCGCTGCCATGCCCGGTCGACCAACTCCTGCAGCCGCTCTTTGTCTTCATCATGCAGCAATCGCACGGCTTCGTGCCAAAAGCCTGCTTCCAGATGGTTGCGCAGCATACCCAGCGAATCGAACAGCCCATTATCGGCTTCCATACCAAATTGCAGCCCGGTGATCAAAGTCGGCAGCAAAGAAAAAGCCTGCGTTCGTGTTCCGGTTTTTGGCCGTACCTCGACGAAACCCAGGATGCGCGCGACCTCGAGTTGTTCACGAAGTTTGCTTCTACTGATCCCAAGCTTAGCAGCGATTTTCTTGATTGGTGGAAGCCTCTGGCCGGGCGGCGCGTTCAAGCCTGCGAGGTACGTAAGAAACTCGGATTGCATCGTATCATCCATGATATACCTTGATCGCTGCATAATCATCTGACATATATTACAAATCCGATCTTTTAAAGTCTATCGCACGGACATTGGCATGTCAAACCAGGCCAGGCCTGCAGGTTTCGCGCTGTGTCAGTCTCGCGGCGCGCTGTTCACGAATGCCCCATGGGAATGACCATTCTGGTAAAATGCGGTGATGCTTTTGAGTCGAATTATCCCGATACTGCGTATCTGCATTTTATTCGGAGCGACCGTGCTGATGCTGCTCCTGCCGCGTTGGCTGCTCCGGCATCGCTACGCCGATCGCATCCTCGACCCGCAAGAAGTACCTGCGCGGCCGATCGCCATCGTTCTTGGTGCAGGCTTGAGACGAGACGGCAGGCCGACGACCGTACTGGCGGATCGCGTACGAACCGCCGTTACGCTGTATCGGTCGGGAAAGACAGGTAAAATCCTCATGAGCGGGTCGTCATCCGCCGGCAAGGATGAACCGCAAGCCATGCGCTCACTGGCCTTGAAACTCGGCGTGCCGGATGAGGACATCCTCGTCGATCGAGAAGGAATTCGCACATTCGAGACTTGTCTGCGCGCGTCCAAAATTTTTGGCGTAGACCAGGCGCTCATCATCACGCAGCGGTTTCATCTGCCGAGGGCGATGGCGCTTTGCGAAGCGCACAACGTTGACGCGATCGGCGTTCCTGCCGACCTGCGCCCCTATCGTTCGAGCTTTATATGGAACCTACGGGAGATACCTGCCAGTTTGCGAGCCTTCTGGGACGTATATCGACATCATTCCGTAGATGACAAAGAACCGGCGGAGCTGAGCCCTCAGGAGCCGAATTGCAGTTGAGATGGAACGTCAGCAGGCGTTGAATTTGCTCCACCAATACGTAAAGAATCAATCCCTCCGGCGCCACATGTACGCGGTGGAAGCTGCCATGCGAGATTATGCCTTGCGCATGGATGGCGACCCACAGGAATGGGGACTGGCGGGCTTGCTGCACGACTTCGATTGGGAAATTCATCCAGACCTGGATTCGCATCCCCAAGACGGTGCGCCGATCCTGCGTCAAAATGGCGTCCCTGAACGCATCGTCCGCTGTGTCCTCAGTCACGCAGATCACACGGGCGTGCCGCGGGAGACGATGATGGATCGCGCACTCCATGCATGTGACGAGATTGCCGGTCTCATCACGGCGGTCGCTCTCGTGCGTCCGTCCAAATCGATCCTCGACGTTAAAGTTTCCTCTGTGCGTAAGAAATGGAAGGATCAGCGCTTCGCCGCCAACGTCGATCGCGAGGAGATCGCCTCCGCCGCCGAAGAACTCGGGGTGGATTTATGGGATCACGTACAGAACGTTCTCGAATCGATGCAGGCGATCGCTCCTGACCTCGGCCTTGCTGGTGAAGAGCAGTGAAATCGTGGGTTAATCGTCGAAATATTGCGCCTTGGGGTCTTGCACCGCTGCTGGTATAATGCCACGATCCTAGATCAGGAACGATAAACGAACGAGCCAATGACCAAATCACCTGAAGCTACGTCCACTGAACCAACGATCTGTCGAATCTGCGGGAGTAAGCTGGGCCCGAATGCCACGCGCTGTGTCGTTTGCGGCACACCCGTCGGCTCCGAAGGCGGGCAGCGATTTTCCGGCGGATCCCAGGTCACGCTTTCTCTACCGCGTGCGATTGGTTTACTGGCGATTTTTACCTTCCTCGCTGCCGGCCTGACCTTCGCCGCCACACGGTTGGTTGGATCGGCACCGGGCGAAGAACCGGTAAGCACCCCGACGGATACACCCACGGTGACGGCGACGCTGCAAGCATCCCCAACGGACACGGTTGCGCCGCCACCGACGGCACTGCCGACGCTCGAATACACCGTAATTGCCAACGATACCTGCATTGCCATTGCCGTACGGTATGACATTTCGATCCAATCCATCCTCCAGTCCAATCCGGGCTTGACGGCGGATTGCATCCTCTCCGTCGGCCAAAAAATCAACATCCCGCAGCCGACTCCAACGGCTTCTCCGGAACCTACATCGACGCTGCCGCCGGAGGAAGCCACTCGGGCGGCCTGCGAAACGATCACCTACACCGTCGAAGCCAACGACACTCTCAGCGGCATTGCGCAGAATTACAACGTAGATGTCCGCGCAATTCTGGATTACAACGGGCTGAACAACGAAACCGTCTTCCTCGGACAAATTCTCATCATCCCCCTTTGCGAACGCCTGCCCACACCCGGACCTTCTCCAACCGCCACACCACCGCCCCCTCATCCGGCGGCGAATCTGCTCCTTCCGCAAGATGGTGCAGCCTTTACGTTGGCAAACGATACGATTACCCTGCAATGGGCATCCGTCGGCGTTCTACGCGAGAATGAACTTTACGAAGTCACCGTGGTGGATATCACCGAGGGATCGGGAACTCGACGTATCGTCGGCTACGTAAGCGACACGAAATACATCGTGCCTTCTTCTTTCCGCCCGCAGGAGGAGCTCCCGCACATCATGCGTTGGTCCGTGCGAGTGGTGCGGCAAGTCGGACTGACGGAAGAAGGCGAGCCGATTTACGAATCAGGCGGCGCCGAAAGCCTGAAACGTGTATTCACCTGGTCGGGGGCCGCGGTGGAAGCCACACCAGCGCCGTAAGCAGAAGATCCGACGAATAAAACAGAAGGCGGGTTATTACCCGCCTTTTTATTTTCCATTTGCTCCCAATCGCAGATTCGATATACCCGCTACAATGGGAGCGCCTCGATCGTTTTGCGTACGCGATCTGCCGATGCTTCCAGCGCGCGCAGTTCCGTTTTATTCAAATCATACTCGATGATTTGCTCGACACCATTTTTCCCGAGTTTGACGGGTACGCCGAAGAAGATTCCGGATTGCCCGTACTCCCCATTCAGGTAGGCGGAGGCAGGAACGATCTTTTTTCGATCGAGCAGGATGGCTTCGACCATTTGCGCCAGGGCTGCAGAAGGAGCGTAGAAAGCGCTGCCGGTTTTCAGTAGAGAAACGATCTCCCCACCGCCTTTTCGAGTCCGTTCGATGATGGCTTTCAGTCGCTTGGGTTTCAAGATCTTATCCAGGGGAACACCCGCGACGTTGGAATGATGGGTGAGCGGCAGCATGTCATCCCCATGCCCGCCGAGAACGTAGCAGTGCACGTTCTTCACGCTGACTTCCAGTTCCATGGCCACGAACGCCCGCATGCGCGCCGAATCGAGTATGCCCGCTTGGCCGACTATCCGTTCGCACGGCAGGCCGCTTTTTTTCATGGCCAGATAACTCATCGCATCCAAGGGATTGGTGAGGATGATATAGATCGCATCCGGAGAGACTGCGACCGAACTCTCCACGGCGCTGGAAACGATTTTTGCATTGGCTGCCAGGAGATCGTCGCGGCTCATGCCCGGTTTTCTCGGCAAACCTGCGGTGATCACGACAACGTCAGAATCGGCTGACTCCGCATAGCTATTCGAACCGACGACGTGCACATCCGATCCAATTACCGGCAGCGCCTCCATCAGATCGAGCGCTTTTCCCTGCGGTACACCCTCAACGATATCGATCATGACGATGTCTGCGATCTCTCGCTCGGCAAGCCAATGGGCCGTCGTTGCACCGGTATGTCCTGCGCCTACGATCGTCACTTTCGCCATCTCACCTCCAGAATATCGTCACAAACGACCTGTCTACTACCTATTTTATCCAATCGAGGAAGCAAACCACAGCCGGTCTGTATGCTGATCGATGCCTGCAAGTTCGAACGCTGTGTCTTCTACGTGAACCCCCTCCCCTTCCTCGACCTGACCGACAACCCAAAGAGGCAATCCTTTTTCTTGCCCACTGGAAAGAAACGCGTTCAAGCTGGCCCTTGGGACGCACAAAATCAGTCCGCCGGAAGTCTGTGCGTCGAATAAAAGCATGCGGCTTTCCTCGTCGATCGAATCCGCGAACGTCACACGCTTCCCGAAATAGGCACGGTTGTCGATGCTGCCACCGGGGAAACTCCACGCTTCGGCATACGATCTGGCGTTGGCTAAAAACGGGATCCCTGGCAAATAGAAGCGTAAAGCTACACCTGACGCCTCGGCAATTTCCACACTGTGTCCGAGCAGACTGTAGCCCGTCACGTCGGTCGCTGCCGTGACGCCAAATTTCCTGGCCAAAACTGATGCTGGTCCGTTCAAACGTGACATCCACAACGTGGCTTGATCCACGTCCTGCGCTTCGGCGTGGCCATTCTTCAACGCCGTCGTGGTCACCCCCATGCCAAGCGGTTTCGTCAGCACGAGGACGTCCCCACTTCTTGCGTTGGACTTTGTCATCAATTCGCGTTCCCTGGCAATTCCGATCGCTACGAGACCGTACTTCGGTTCACGATCCTGGATGCTGTGTCCACCCGCGATCACGGCGCCCGATTCGCGGACCTTTTCCGCCCCGCCGCGTAAAATATCGGATATTACCTCTAGATCCAGATCCGCCGGGAAGGCGGAAATGTTTAAAGCCAGGATTGGATCCGCACCCATCGCAAAAAGGTCAGACAGCGCGTTCGCAGCAGCAATCGCGCCGTAATCGTAAGCGTCATCGACCACCGGAGTGAAGAAGTCCGTCGTGACGACCAACATTCTTTCTTCATCCAGACGCCATACGGCCGCGTCGTCCGGCATACCCAGACCGATGATCAAATCCGGGTATTCCTCGGCGCGGAATATTTCCTGTAGTGGGCGCAGAACCTGCGCGAGCGTCTCCGCGTTTAGCTTAGACGCTCAACCCGCGCAGGAAGAAAGACTGGTCAGCCGAATCTGGCGACCAGAACTTCCACGTTCCCCGACGCGCTCTTCGTCCGTCATCAATAAAGATTGGCCTTTCCTGAAATCGGGATTACAGACGAGCTGATATGGAGTTCATCAGTCTGAATTTTAGGCGTTGGGGGTGGTGATGTCAACATGGCGTTTTCCCAGTGTGTGTCGGTTTATTGTCCGAGGATATTAGGCAGTTCCGCCAACGCTTTCGCCAGCCGCGTTCCGTGCCAGGTAATCAAACGTCCGTCGACCGCGACGACGCGGTGGCTTCGAACCGCAGGAGTATCGGCCAATAATTCCTTCAACTCATCTACGTCGGGCTTTGAGAAATCATACGGCTCATTGGGGATCAAGATCAATTCCGGAGCCCGTTCGGCCACCTCAGCTGGCAGAACGCGCGGATAGCGAGTATCGCGCTCTCCCGGCTCTTCTGGCTCGGCTTGCCCCAAGTCCGCCAGCAAGGGATAACGTCGTTCGCGGTCTCCGAACACATTCAGTCCGCCGCAGATCCGCAAAACGTTATGGCAGTACGTATCCCAGTTAAAAGTCATCCACCAGGTTCCCACGGAATCGGTTTGCTCCCGCCAGATCGGACAGAACACACGGGCGGACGGTTCATCCCAGGAGGCGCGCGATACCCAATCCAATGACATCTCGATCGAGCGAAGCCGCTCTCGATTCTCCTGTTCGATATTAAACAAGCGCACCATTGCCCAAAGGATTTTAATCGCGTCTTCCACAGAACGCGGGAATGTCAACCACACGGGTATTCCAACCGCTCGTAAATCTTCGATCGTCGATTTTTCGTTTTCTTCCCGGCCGGCGATCACCAAATCCGGTTTCAGTGCCGCTATAGTTTCCACCGCACTATCCAGGATGCCGCCAACGCGAGTGACGTCCGCAGCGATGGCATCCGTCAGAGGGCAATGATCGGTCGCGCCGACCAGCCTGTCACCGATGCCAAGGTCGATCATGCTTTCCGTAAGGGACGGCACAAGGCTCACGACGCGAGCGGGTACCCCGGAGAGATCCGGAGGTTGAATGAAATCCGGATGATTCATGCCTCGACCCAGCCTTTTCCCAGGGCGATCACGGGTTTCATCGCGCTCCACACTTCAACGTCTCCTTGTGGACCGAGGGCGAAGATCGCATCGAGCGGCAAACCAACAGCGAAGGCGCGCTCGCGTCCGGCGAGCAGCGCTCGAATTCGATCGTCTTCCATGGGCGCCGACTCGTCAGGCAGTACGACCGCATTAGGTATCCAATCCAATCCCGGCTTAATGTCGCCATCCAGCGGAGAAAACACCCAGGAACCCAGGCTCGCGACAACCGGCCCCAGCGCCATGATCATGCGGTCCTGGCGGAAGAAATCGGCTGCAGAATTCCCTGAACCCGAGGGATCGATTTGAGCAACCCAATCCAGAGCCAACCCACCGGTGAGGATCACGAATCCCGCTTGCGATACGGCCGCAATCGTTTCCTCGTAGCTGAGGTCCCACAAATCGACGACCGTCACCTCCACGCCGGTCAGCGTCTCATAGTCATCGAGGAATTCACCTACCGCTTCGAAATCGTCCGAACCCAACGACAGGCAAAGCGGCGGGTAGGACAGATCGATAAGCGCCAGCATGCGTTCCATCAACATGGGTGTTTCATCTCCCAAGCTGGGAATGCTGTTGCTGAGCACCAGCCAGCCTTTGGAATCGGGTTTTCGGAAAGCGGGAAGGGTTTCACTCATTTTCATTCAACAACGACCATGCAGCCGCTGCAAGCAACGCGGCCGCTCGAGGTAGAACGGCCTCGTCAAAATCGAAGCGAGGATTGTGATGCGATTCGCAAAGACCCTTCTTTCGATTGTTGCTACCCATAAGCATGTAACAGCCCGGAATCGTCTGCATCATGAAAGCCATATCCTCGGAAGTCATCGACACTTCAGTTTCACACAAGGTTGCCTTGGGAAACATACTTGCGGCCAGGGTCGCCACTTTGTCGGTCAGTTCTGCGTCGTTGACCACCGGCGGGGTGAGCTGTTGCATATCGACGTTCGCCGTACAGCCCATCGAAGCCGAAACGCCATTGACGATCTCCTCCACGCGGCGTAGAACCATCTTACGCACTTCCGGGACAAATGTGCGAATTGTGCCGCGGAGCTGCACTTGTTCGGGGATCACATTGAAAGTCTCGCCAGCTTGTACCTGCGTTACACTGACGACCGCCGATTCGAGAGGATCGACGTTTCTCGAAACGACGGATTGCAAAGCGGTAACCACCTGCGCGGCTGCCAGAACCGGATCGACCGCCTCGTGAGGGATGGCGCCATGCCCACCTTTGCCCGTTATGCTGATTTCGAATAATTCCGCTCCCGCCATGACCGGTCCCGGCGTGAGGCCGATCCATCCCACGGGTCTTTCATTCCACAAGTGAAACGCAAGTGCATAATCCGGCTCCGGATCGGCCAACGCCCCCTCGCGAACCATGCCCTCGGCGCCGCCGAGGCCTTCTTCAGCGGGCTGGAACACGAACTTGACCTTCCCGGCCAACTGATCACGCCTTTCGGCAAGCATCCGGGCGACCGTAATTCCAACGGCCGTATGTCCGTCGTGCCCACAGGCATGCATCACGCCGGGAACCGTGGATGCATAGGGAACGTCGTTCGCCTCCTGGATGGGCAGGGCATCCATGTCGAAACGCATCAGAACGACCGGGCCCGATCGTGAACCTTCCAGCAGCGCTATCACCCCAGTTTGAGCCACTTCCGTACGCACCTGCAGATCGAGCTCATTCATCACAGCGGCGACGATCTTCGCCGTGCGCTTCTCCTCGAATCCCAATTCCGGATGACGATGAAGGTCACGCCGCCGTGCAACCGTGTCGTTCTTCAGTGATCTGGCATGTTTGGCGAACGCAGAGTAATCCAACGCCTTCTTTCCTAACGCCTCAAGTCGATGCGGTTGAACGTTTCGATGTATCGCGGTACTTCGGGCGGACTGTCCCGATCCAGCATGCGCTCACGAATTCTATGTGCCAATTGCTCCATGTCCTTGATCTGACTTTTGTGCTCTTGCAGTGCCTTTATTTTCAGGTCGACGAAACGAGTGACGTCGATCACCGTATTGGGGTGTTGCGCCATGGATACGTATACTTGCTCGACCTTGTGCGGTTCCACCCCTTCCGTATCCAACATCTCGGTGAAGTAGAGTCCTGAACCCGCCGCCGGGAACACGGCGTCGATGGTAGCCTGGCCCGCCGCGCGATGGTCGGGATGATTGATGTAGCGTGCGCCGGGAAAGTAATTCGTCGGATCGCAAGTGACCACAATGCTTGGGCGTTTGATACGAATGGCACGCACCAAATCCTTGCGCAATTGGATATCCGGTACGAGATATCCGTCAGGATAATCGAGAAATTCTACTTCGTTTACCCCCAGGATTTTTGCCGCTGCCCGTTGTTCTTTCATGCGCAGTTCGGCGAGCGCCTTCGAATCCGTGCCCACCTCGTCGTTGCCTTTATCACCACGCGTGAACAAGAGGTAGCTCACGTCCCACCCCAGCGAGGTCCAGCGAGCGATTGTGCCGCCACAGAAAAATTCCGGATCGTCAGGATGTGCCAACATCACGAGGACCCGGATATTATGATCGTGGTCGTTAATCTGATCGTCCATGTCTGTCCTTAATTCTCTACACAATCGCAGCCGCCGTTCTCATTTTTCTTGCACGATTGTTGGGCTTTCGCCTCGAGATTCTTCAGTTCTTCATAGGGTTCGATTTCATCCGCTGAGAACTCGACGTTACGCCCATCTTCCATTTGAACGATGACCGCCTTTTTTAAGGCCAGCACGTCGATCACTTTTCCCTCTCCCATCGGGGTCAACACGCGTTTCTTGCGTTTTGGGAGATTCTTCCTCGCTTCAACATACAGCTTGTATTCATACAGCAAGCAGCAGCGCAATCTGCCGCACATGCCTGTGATTTCTTCGGGGTTGAGTGAAATACTCTGCGCCTTCGCCATACGAATGGAAATGGGGCTGAACTCCGTCATGTACAGCGAACAGCAACGGGTTTCCAATCCACAAGCGCCCAGGCCGCCGAGAATCTTGGCCATGTCACGTGGACCGATTTGACGCAGCTCGATACGGGTGCCGCGATAGGCTTTCCGCAAGTTGGAATGCAGTTTCTTCAGATCGATCTTCTCATCACCCTCGATGTGATAGAAAAACGTCAAGCGCGATCCATCATAGGAATACTCCGCCTTGGGGATTTTGACCCCCTCCAATCCCAATTGCTCGACCTCCGCGCGGCACGTATCCAGCACTTCCTGCTCTCGTTTTTGCCAGATCCGCTGCATGACGAGTTCCCGCGCTGAGGCGCTTCTCTCCACCTTCTTCCAGGAACCCTCGGAGGGCCTGGGCGGTTTCTCCGGCCGGTTCACGACCTGGCCCAATTCACGGCCGCGGCTGGTCGATACGATGACATAATCACCGGGCTTTACATCCGGCACGTTACTCGCATCGAAGTGATACAACTTACCGAGTTCATTAAATCGCACCCCCACGACTTTACTCGTGGATTCTCTTTTCGCCATAGCCAACCTTTACGATTGTTCCCTCTCCCTCGCTGTCGATCATACTTCTACCACTATCCGAATTTGATTGCAATTAATTTAATCCTACCTCGCCCACATTCTACTTTCGATTCTTAAGCAAGATCAATCGATGATCTCCAACGGTATGTTTTGTTTCTTATCCATCGCAAGCTGGCTGATCTTGGCGGCGATCTTCTCAGCGATGGCAACCAGTGCTTGCGCCACGGCAGATTCCGGACGATCCAACACGACCGGTTTGCCCGTGTCGCCCGATTCACGAACGATCGCATCCATCGGAATTTCACCGATCAATTCAACCCCCGTCTCGCCGGCGAGTTTCTTTCCTCCACCATGTCCGAAGACATCCACGCGTTGTCCGTCCGGGAGTTCGAGGTAGCTCATGTTTTCGACGACGCCCAAAATCGGGACATCCATGGTGCGGAACATCTCCAACCCGCGCCGTGCGTCTTCCAGGGACACGTTCTGCGGCAGCGTAACGATCACGCCGCCGGAGAGAGGTACCGATTGAGCGAGACTCAACTGCGCATCCCCCGTCCCTGGAGGCAAATCTACGATAAGGTAATCGAGATCACCCCAAGCGACGTCGTTGATGAACTGCTGGATCGCGCTGTGGAGCATCGGGCCGCGCCAGATGATCGGCTGGTCGGGCCGGACGAGAAATCCGATCGACATCACTTTCACGCCGTACGATTCGGCGGGGATCATTTTTCCGCCTTGCGGCGCGGGCATCGCATCCAACCCCATCATCGTCGGTACGTTGGGTCCATAGATATCCGCATCGAGCAAGCCGACCTTGGCGCCCGATTTTGCCAATGCAACGGCGACGTTCACGGCAACGGTTGTCTTTCCCACCCCGCCCTTGCCCGAAGCAATGGCAATCGTATTTCGCATCGTCTGGATACCTTTTTCCTTAATGCGGCGGTCCGAGGGCACACTGGCACCGAATTCAATTTCCACCGCCGAAACGCCCGGGATGGCTTCGACGGCGCTGCGCGCGCTCGCTTCGATGTGGTCTTGCAGCGGACATGCAGGGGTGGTCAACTGTATCCGGAAGCGGACCTTGCCGCCGTCGATCTTTAAATCCTTAATCATGTCCAGGCTGACGAGATCCTGGTTTAATTCCGGGTCGATTACTCCACCCAACGCAGCCAATACCTTCTCTTCGGTCACCTTGGTCTGATTAGCCATTTTGAGTATCTCCAAACGATGATTCGTACACCTCGTCGACGATCGGCGCTGCGCCTTGCATGAATTCACTCACGTCGTGATAGGCTCGATCGTAACACTGAAGCAAACTCGAATCGGTCTCCCGATAACGCCGTACGGCGTGTTTCGCACAGGTCGTGCAGCCGCGTAACGCCCGATACGAATTCGTGTGGCAATTGAGGCAGTTGCACATGCGTACGATGAGCAAACTGAACGCCAGATGATCGATCGATGCCTCGGGACTTGCCAGGACTTGATCGATGAGATCCCGCCAAGACTCTCCGCGCAGATTGCGCAAATGCGGCGTCACCCGCATCGGGTAAATGATCTCGGTGTCACTTTGGTACACGAATCATCCTATCCGTTCTGTAAATGAGGGTCTTACGAAGAACCTCCGCGCCTTCTGGCAGTTTTGGCAGCTTCCTTTTCTGCACGAGCTGTCTCTTCGATGGCGTAGTCCGAAGGGCGGATCGAACGGTAGTACTCGACAGGCCGCGACAAGCGCTTCTTATCGTAGATATGATTTTCCAGGCGATTGTAGGAAGCGAGTTCATAATCGTGACCCATCTTCATCGCATCGAACGGGCAAAACTCCGCACACAGGCCACAGTTAATGCAGTTATCGATATCGATGTAGAAATTTGTCGGCGCAGGTATCGGCCGTCCTGTCTCCGGATCGTTCGAACGTTCGATCCAGATACATTGCGGCGGACACACTTTGGCGCAAATGCCGCACGACGTGCATCGGTCCTCGATCGTTCCATCTTCCGCTTCCTCATACACCAGGAAGGGAATGTATCGAAATTCCTCCGGAAGAGGCAGTTTCTCTTCCGGGTACTGAACGGTGAAAACGCCCCGCGCCTTGGGACTCTGCCGGATTTGTATCGCTTCGTCCCGGTAGTAACGCCTGCCAAGCCAGCGAATGTCGTCGATGTACGTACCGATAAAGTGCTTCAATGTAACGTAAAGCCCTTTAATCAACCCCTCACCAACCATTCAGATTCCACCACCCTTTCAAACACAAACGCATCACTATCGATCTGTTTCACCCAGGACGATGTCGATCGAACCTAAAACGGCGACCACGTCTGCCACCTTTTGTCCTTTGCACATCTCGCCCAACGCGGTCAAATTGATGAACGACGGCGCTCGAACGTGATAACGCCAGGGATTGGGTTTTCCGTCGGACACGACATAGAAACCCAATTCGCCCTTCGGATTTTCCACTCGACCGTAGGAGTCCCCCTGCGGTACACGCACCTGGTATGGGGATTTTCCGGTTTGAATCTCACCCTGCGGGATATCGCGGATGACCTGCTCCAGGATCTTCAGACTCTGCCAGATCTCGTCGATGCGGATTAGATAGCGGTCGTACACGTCCCCGTTGTTGCGGACCGGTATGTCGAAATCGAATCGATCGTAAATCGAATACGGATCAGCACGGCGCACGTCGTACGCCACACCGGAGGCGCGTAGTATCGGACCGGCCGCAGAAAACGCAAGCGCCTGCTCCCGAGTCAACACACCGACGCCGATTCCGCGCGCACGTACGATTTCGTTCGAGGTTATATATAGATCCAATTCCTCGACCTTGCGCGGCAGGCGGTTCGTAACAAGCTCTTTGACGACATTGAAGGTGTCATCTTGCAGATCGCGGGCCAGACCTCCGAAACGCAGATAGTTGCACATCATGCGAGAGCCGGAGACGGCCTCGAAAACATCGAGAATGAGTTCGCGCTCGTTGATCGCATACAACGCCGGGGTAAAAAATGCACCCAGATCGTTGAGTAGAAAGCCGATCGCCCACAGGTGGTTGACGATCCTGGTCAGCTCCGCCATCATCACACGGATGTACTCCGCCCGTTCGGGCACGGCGATGCCCATGAGCTTTTCCACCGCAAGTGCATATCCCAGGTTGTTGCTCATGGAACAGATGTAATCGAGCCTGTCGGTGAACGGCATGTTCATGATGTAGGTGTTCCGTTCGCCGATCTTTTCATGATTTCGATGTAAATATCCCATCACGGGCTGCAAATCGACGATGGTCTCGCCATCGAGCGTAACGACCATGCGAAAGACGCCGTGCGTCGAGGGATGCTGTGGTCCTAAATTGACGACGATTTGATCCGTCTTGAGCGGCTTCCCGTTGCCGTTACGCTTCTTGGGAACGCGCGCCAGGCCCGCGTACAGCCCGGCGTCACCCTCCGGAATCCAGGTCTCGGCGGAAAAATTCTCGGGATACTGCACGTTCTTGTGATACGGATTTTGATCTTCGATGCGGATCACGTCTCCTTCAGGCCAGCGGCTCTTGAAGGGTTTATGGTCTTCTTCGTAGTACGGCTCATGCCAGTCTTTTCGGAGGGGATGACCGTGGAAACCTTCCCAGGTTAGGATCCGCTTCAGGTTGGGATGTCCTTCGAAACGAATTCCCAGCAGGTCCCACGCCTCTCGTTCTTGGAAATCAGCCCCTGGATATATCGGGACCAGGGACGGTACACTCGGGTTTTCGCGCGGCGTCTGCGTCTTGATGACCAAGGCGGGTCCACCCTGCGAGCGGTAAAGGTGGTACACGACCTCCATTTTTTCATCGGGAAGATAATCCACACCCGTGACGGACGATAAATAATCGTAGCCGAGTTCTTCTCGTGCCGCGGTCGCAAATTCTATCAGTCGATCCGCTGCAACGAGGAAGCCCTCGTGCCCCTCGCGTTCGTCCGCAAGCACCTCACCATCAAAACGATCTCGAATTTCGTCCAATATTTCTTTCTTACGTTCTTCAAGCATATCGTGTGATTCCTCGCCAACACCTGGAGTCATTCAACGCTCGATACTCTTCTCGTTTACTTTTACGTCCACGTGTTGCCGTTCCTGATCGTGCTTCGGAAAATCTCGCGGATCGATCAAATCCGGACCGAGGATCGGAATGGGAATCGGTTCCACCGCTTCCTTCCGATACCAGCGGACATTGCGGATCGACTGACGTTCGATTTTCTTCTGTAAGGTGATCAATCCGTGCAGCAGCGCCTGCGGTGTGGGAGGACAGCCTGGAACGTAGACATCCACGGGTAGGAATTTATCGACACCCGAAACCACACTGTACCCTTCCTTGAAAGGACCTCCACCGGAGGCACATGCCCCCATGGCCATTACGTATTTTGGTTCCGGCATTTGATTGTAGAGCCTCACGATTTGCGGGATCATCTTCTTCGTAACCGTACCTGAGATGATCATTAGATCCGATTGCCTCGGTGTCGGACGCATTACTTCCATCCCAAAACGCGAGAAATCGTAGCGGCTGGCTGCGACGCAGATCATTTCGATGGCGCAGCACGCCAAGCCAAACATCATCGGCCAGATCGAATTCTTACGGCCCCAGTTGTAAATTTTGTCCAGCGATGTGACTGATACCAGCCCTTGAAGTTCCTCGGGGACGGGGATTTCGGGATTGTTAATGTCTTCCGTCATTCATCCCTCCGCGCGCAGGGGCCTGTAGCTCCCACGTCTTCAGGCCCCCGCCACCAGAATTATACTTCCTCGATATGAGGTGTCAAGCAAACGGGTTTTATAGCTCACAATTGCGTTCTTAATTCTCCGAGTTGATCCCGTCTGGGATGCCATTTTTCCCTTACATCGACAATGATTTGACATTGACCACTATTATGCAATTATAGACCCTATTAGTACTATTATAACTTTTCCCTTACGGGATGGAGGCGTTTCCGATGGAGCAAACGGGACGAGAATCGACGGCGGTTCAGCTTACGGATGCGGCCGTCCATCGAGTGCATAATCTGATCACAGAACGAGGCCTGAAAGACCACGCACTGCGTATATTCGTCACGGGCGGCGGATGTTCTGGCCTGAAATACGGCATGGCCTTGGAGCGGGACGTCCGTGATGCCGACGTGCGTTTCAACTTTGACGGCATCGATGTCCTCATCGATCCGAACTCGCTGCCATATCTCGCCGGGGCGACGGTCGATTACATCGACGACATCATGGGCGGAGGATTCCACATCGAGAATCCAAACGCCGTGGCGAGTTGTGGCTGTGGAAACTCGTTCCGCACCAGAGATTCGCGGGCAACAAATTCCAACGAGAACGATTGTGCAGGTGCTTGAAGAGCAGGATCTACACAGTAACTGGAATATAAAAAACCGCCCGATAAGGCGGTTTTTCGCCTTAAATGAATTATGGATTGCCTAGCGGCTTCGCAGGAATGAAATCACCATACCGAACAGGCCCACAACGAGCAATCCCAATATGGCCAGAATCGGGGGTACACCACGAGATTGGTTGACGACGGACGGCGCAAATGTGGGTTGAACGACGGGTTGTGCGGGCGTAAACGTCGGCAAGCGCGTCGCAGGCGCTTCTCCGAGGTTGAATTGAGCTGCGTAGGTCGGGTTGATGGTCGCCGTGACGCGCGGCGTCGGTGTCGGAGGGGGTTCGATGATGGGGAGGAGCTCGTTCGAATCGAGCACCACGTAGCGCGAATATACCCAGGCGTACTCATCGAATTGGCTGGGGTACACGATCATGATCCAGTCCCCGCCAGCCGAGCGGCCGACCGCCGGCGCTTGTTGCCCGGCGATGAGCACGCCGATTTTATCGTATTCCGTCCCCGGCCCGAGACGAACGTTGACCAGATCCGGAACGACGATCATCGGCCCTTCGGGTGTGCCGGTCACCGTAATCACGACCGTCGCTTGGGCGGCCTCAGTTCCGACGGAAGCGCCCGTGAATAAAACCATCATGGTCAAGACGCAGGCCGCAACCCCCATCCAGGCCACGATTCTCATTTGCATGTTCTCTCTCATAACTGCCCCATCCCGGCGCATTATACTACAGCGCGGTGCGCGGGAACCCGGGAAACGGATTCCCGCACATGGTCAGCCTGCTGAAATTCCCCCGTATGTGGAGTCGCCGCCGAACGGTTGACTGATTTCGTCGTGACCTCAGCTTCTCCAACCGAGTCCAATCCGATCCCGGTCGTCGCCATCGACGGCCCCAGCGGGGCGGGTAAGGCAGGCACCGCGATGACAGCGATGTCTTCTCTGCCCGGTTCACGATCGATCAGCGAAGTGTTCACCACCAGGATTCCACCCGTTTTCACCAGCGGTTCGTACCGCTCGAGTGAAGGAATGTTCATCACGATTGCGGCGGACGGATTGCGGATGAACGGGGAACCGATTTCGTCGCCGCTAAGGATCACCGTACAATGCGCGGTTCCGCCTCGCATCTCCGGACCATAGGAAGGGACATAAACGACTTGAAGATCAGTCTCCAAACCCGCATAGGTCAACAGCTTACCGGCGAAGAGCACCCCCTGTCCACCAAAGCCGGAGATGATAACTTCTTCCCGCATGCTAGCCTCCGGAATCTCGATCGTCTTCTGTGAGATCTGCAGGTAACTTAAAATCCCCGAGCGGAAACG
>JARRPX010000018.1:33118-43175 GCA_037382465.1 Anaerolineales bacterium
TTGCGAATGTGCCTCACGTCGTGCAGACTCTGGCGTGTGATATACGCCGCGCCGTCCATCTGGGCCACCAGTTCACACATGCGAACCGGATAACCGTGCAGTTCGATTTTTCGGCCCATCGGGGTCGAGGACGTATGCTGCCCCAGCAGAGACGTCGGCGCCATCTGCCCGCCCGTCATGCCGTAGATGGCGTTGTTGATGAAGAACACGCTGAAATGTTCGCCGCGCGCCGCAGCATGCAGGATTTCCGCGATCCCGATCGAAGCCAGGTCCCCGTCTCCTTGATAGGTGAAAACAAAGCTTTCGGGATTGACGCGCTTTATACCGGTGGCCATCGCCGGCGCGCGGCCGTGTGCCGCTTCCGTGAAATCCATATCGAAGTAGTTATAGGCGAAGACGGCGCAGCCCACGGGTGCGACGCCGATCGTCCTTTCGCGAATGCCCATTTCGTCGATGACTTCGGCGATGAGGCGATGCGCCACACCATGGGTACAACCAGGACAATAATGTGTGCCCACCTCGGTAAGGCTTTCGGGCTTCGTGTATACCAGCGTTTCTACCAATTCATTGGTCGCCATCAATGCCTCCAAATCGACTCGGCTCATTTCCGCCGCGCATACGCGCTGTGGATCTGTTCCAGGATTTCATTCGGAAAGGGAACGATCCCGCCCATTTTCCCAAAGAAAGAAACCGGCACCCTGCCTTCCACTGCCAAACGGACGTCTTCCACCATTTGGCCGCTGTTCATTTCCACGACGATGATCGAATCGACCTGGTCGGCAAACTCGCCAACCCTTGCGTAAGGAAATGGGAAGAGGGATACCGGGCGCAGCAATCCGACTTTGATGCCCTCCTCCCGAGCGGCTTGAATGGCGGATTGCGCCACCCGGCTTGCAGTGCCAAAGGCCACTATTCCGATTTCGGCATCCTCGAGCATGTACTCGCGATAGCGCACCTCGTTGCGTATGATTTCTGCCAGCTTCTCCTGCAGATGTTGGTTGAACTTTTCCCCTTCAACGGGATCGATGTAAATCGAGGCGATGATATTCGCCTCGCGCTGCTTCGCCCCCGTCAAAGCCCACGCAGGACGCGCCTTCTTCGGTCGAACTTCCTGCATCGGTGGCAGTTCGGCCGGCTCCATCATCTGTCCAAGGCTTCCGTCGGCGAGGACGACCACGATCCAGCGGTATTTCTCGGCCAGATCGAAGGCTTCTACGGTAAAGTCGATCAACTCCTGAATGGTCGCCGGCGCCAACACGAGAGGGCGGTAATCTCCGTGCCCCCCGCCCTTCACGATCTGAAAATAATCTCCCTGGGATGGAGCAATGTTGCCCAATCCGGGTCCGCCGCGCATGATATCGACCAGCACGATCGGTACTTCGGAAGCAGCGATGTAGGAGAGACCTTCCATCATCAAGCTTACCCCGGGACTGGATGAGGAAGTCATCACGCGCACCCCGGCGCAAGCCGCGCCGTATACCATGTTGATGGCTGCGATTTCGCTTTCGGCTTGAACGAACACCCGCCCGAGTTCGGGCATGCGTTTTGACATATGTTCGAGTGCCTCTGTTTGAGGAGTGATCGGATAGCCAAAGTATGCTTCACACCCTGCGCGTACGGCAGCTTCCGCAAAAGCAATGTTGCCCTTCAGAAGTTCCTTCGCCACGCCATTACCCTCCTTGCCTGGGCCTGACTGAGCTTAGATATTCACTTTATTTGCGGGGATAAATCGGTACACGGTTATTGCAGCGTCCGGACATACTACGGTGCATATCGCACATCCCGTGCACGCTTCCTCGATGTCTACGAGTTCGGCCGGCCGATAGCCTTTTGGGGTAAAACGGCCCGTTGCCATGTGGATGAGATTTTTGGGGCAGACGGTTGTGCATAGTTCACAACCTTTACAGAGCGTTTCATCGATTACGATACGCCCCTTTGCCATACGTTAACCTCCTATGGATAAACCTTGGGCACATCATTAATCACCTTATATCGCATACATATATCACTCCCAGTGTTGACCGTCCCGACTTGCGAAGTACAATCATCCTATTTTGGAGTAGCCCTATCCGTTTCGTTAAAATAGCCTCGCAATTGCCGATCGTCCTTAAGAAGATGGTTGAAGGATGAGATGGGGGGCGATGGTGAACACCGACACAACGTTGCGAAGGAAGCTATTCTCGCAATCCATAGGATTCGATCAAGTTTTCGATCACGCGAATATCTTCCGAGGTGACTTCTTCAAAGCTGAATCCGGTGGCATAGAAATCAGGGCTGTCGTCTGGTCTACACCAAATGCTGCGCGCGTTGAAGGCGACGTGAGCGCTGGAACGAATTTCTGTCGGGAGAGTCATGCGAAAGTAAAACAAGCGATCGGTTTCGATCGGTTCTTCGCTGAGCAGCATCAAGCCCTCTGTAGTTAAATCGACGAGGTGACCCACAATGCGTCCCGTGCCGCGCTCGAAAACGCGTAAATAGTAGATCAGGTGCCGGCGTGTTAACTTCCGTCGTTCCGCCAACCCACTTCTCCTAAAATCACGCCCGGTCGGAAAAGCCAATTTCCCCCGTGAAAGATCTGCCGATTCTCATTAATGTATATCATGTTTTTGGCGCATCATCCAACGTAACTTTCTTCTGCCTCGTCGATCAGGGCAATGACTTCCATGCCCGTCGAGGAGGCGATCTCCTTCGCCATAGATCGCAGCGCGTCCCGTTTGAACAATCCGCTGCGCTCTTTTGGATTTCCCAGAATGGCGACGGTGATGTCTTCTTCCCGGGCAATCGATTGGATCTGCTCCAACAAGCTTCCTGCGCGAACGACGACGCGAGAATGCACACCCGCCTGCTCTGCTTGTTTGGCGGCGGTCTGATTCAGGAACTGCCGCATATGTCGGATTTGCGCTTCGACGTTGATCACCAGCGGGGTTGCTTCACGAGGCAAGGCGTTCTTGTCGAACACGTAGAGAAATATAATTCCCACGTTCATGTCCTTTGCAATCTGGATCGCCCGCGTGTGCGTCGGCTGGCTCGCCCGTCCGCCGCGCGTCGCGCACAAGATTTTGCAGCTGACATCGGCAGCCCTTGACTTCTTTCCACCTCCAAGCAGCATCGGCATCCCCCAGCGGTATATTCCATAGATGATCGCGATCAGTGCGGTGGGCGCGACGACGGCCGACAACCAGGACGCCAGATCACCACCGGCCGCATCCGCAGCGAGGTAGCTGATAAAACCGAGATAGGTCACCACAAGATACGAACCGATCACGCGGTTGATCGAACCCTTGCGAGCGGTAAAACCGCGGTCCATCAGCAAGAGCGCCAGGAACGAGATGTTGATGAAGTTCATGAAGAAGAAACTAGACACCGCAGTGTCTTCGACCTTCAGCGGTCGAATGAGCGCAGGTAATCCCAAGCCGAAGAGCAAGTTGAACAAATTACTGCCAAACGCCGTTCCCAGCACCAAATCGGCATGCCTCCGACGCGCCGCCTGAAGGGAGGAAGCAATCTCCGGCAGCGATGTTCCCGGTCCAATAATGATCAATCCGATGATAAACCAGGGCACATTCATTTCCACCGCAATGGCCGATGTACTGAGGATTAACAGACGTGAGGCAACCACGAGCACCAACAAGCCCCCCAACAACGAGAAGACGGCTTTGTTTTTCGACATGGTCAAGGCGTCAGGATGGGAGATGCCCTCGAGCGGCGTCACTTCGACAACCAACTCGCTGCGCATGTGGCGCGCCTTGGCGTACTGGATGATCAGGCTCAATGTCACAACGAAGAGTAGGAGCATGACAACGGCATCGAAACGACTGATGCTGCCGTCGACGCTCAAGGCCGTAATCATGCCGGTGGCTGCGATATAGAGTGGGATGTCCTTTTCGAAGGCCTCTCGAGGTACGATGATCAAGCCGGCGATGATCGCAGACATGCCAAGTTCAATGCCGATGTTAACCAGATTCGAGCCGAGAATGTTACCTACGACCGTCGATGTTTCACCCCCGCCGATCACAACGACCAGATTCACAGCCAATTCGGCGAACGACGTACCCATTGCCACGACCGTCGCGCCGATCACGAGTGGGCTGATGTTGAACAAGTGCGCGATGGAAACCGCACCGTCCACCATGATGTACGAGGCGCGTATGACAACATACAAGGACAGGGCTAACAAAGCGATATTGACCGCGAGCGGTAATTGGATGAAGTATTCTTCCATGGCGCTACAAACGATTGTGCAGGATTTTACTCGTGCGAGAGAACGGATTGGATATTTAGTGTATCAGATATCCTTTTACCTTACCCCTTCAACCGATACCTTCTACTCAATTCTATACGATCCTGGTTACAGAAAACGAAGGAAATCCTCTGATTTGGACGTTAGGTTTTTATAGTAGCCGCGGTAATCCGCAGGAAGCAATTCGGCCAGTTGATACATGATCTCGTCGACCATTTTTTCGCGTACGTCATGCGTGATCCGCTTGCCGTGGGGATCGAGACGAAAAGGCTCACCAACGGCGATGTGGATCGCCGTTCGTCGCAAGCGGCGCATGTTCTCCCGCAGTTTCTCTCCCCCATAATAAACGACTGGCAGAAGCGGCGCGCCGCTTTTCAACGCCAGCATTATCACTCCGGGTTTAGCGTGCCGAAGTCTGCCGTCACCACTGCGCGTACCCTCCGGCGCAATGGCGATGATCTTGCCCTGCTCGAGGACGTGAAGCGCTTTACGCAAGGCCGTGATGTCGACCTCACCCCTGCGGATCGGAATCGCCTCGAGAATATCGAATAAAACGGCCATGAGTGGATTTTCCCAGGTTTCCAATTTCGCAAATCCCGTAACCGTTCGAGGGTAGACGCGCGGGTACATGACGGGAAGGTCAATGAAATTAACGTGGTTGGCGACAATGATCAACGGGCCCTGCGCAGGGATACGCTCCAGCGACTCTGTACAGATCCGGCAGAGCAGGCCCGTGAGCGCCTTGAAAGCCAGGTTAACTGCCGCAAGTTTGAAATTCGAGTTCTTGGAAGTCATCTCGCCGTGATCATTTCCAACTGCCGGGGCACGATCTTCATTGTCAGTCGATCGCCTTCGGTGCAGAGTGTCTCGCCGTCGGCGTGCGCCGGCAAGCTTCCTCGAAGTGCGGATACCGAAATTTCGTCCGTTCGCCCGACACGAATGGCGCGATGCGAAGCCTGTGTTCCCTGCATGAAACGTAAGATCAACGCGAAGATCGTTGCCTTGCCCACTTCCTCGGCGATACACACATCGAACTGCCCATCGTCGATAATCCCCTGAGGCGCCATCATGAAACCTCCGCCCATGCGGCGGCCGTTCATGATCGAAACCATCAACGCGGGAATCTCGATCTTCTCCTCGTTGTACTCGATGCGCACCGTCGGTGCTTTGTAATACAAGAACATCGTCTTCAATGCGGCGACGACGTAGGAGAGGAAACCCGTCAGGCGCTTCATCTTCAACGCCTCGAAACCGACGACGGCATCGAAGCCGATTCCGACACCGTTCCCAAAATACCGGCCGTTTGGAAACAGACCGCCAGTGACGCATCCGACATCCACCGTGCGGCGATACCCCTGGCACAAGATTTCGCATCCCTCCTTCAGTCCCACGGGGACGCCCATGCCGTAGGCGAAATCGTTGCCGCGCCCGATCCCGATCACCCCCATCACTGCAGAACCCTCGCCGGCGTCTCTCGCCTGCATCAATCCGTTGAGCACCTCGTTCGCCGTTCCGTCGCCGCCTACCGCAACGACGTGCTCGCATCCCCCGCCGACGGCCGATCGCGCCAACTCCGCTGCGTGCCACGGCCTCTGCGTGAGTTCCAGATCGAAATCCAATCCGGCGCTCGAGAGTTCCTGCCGCAGCATGGGAATCGCTTCCACACCCGCGCCTCTCCCGGATATGGGATTTACGATCAAGCGGTATTTAGCCATTCTTTTCCTCGTTCGTAGGTTTTATTTTTTTCCGTTCGCTTTGGACACCATCGTTAAAAGAAAAAAACGTAATAACGTATCGGTGCAGTGCCCGACGAAATGATTAACACCCATCGACTGAAAATGTTCCGCTTCAAAATGAGTGAGGCGGTTGAGATCACGAATTGATGCCCAACTCGACGAGTTCCGAAAGCGTGATCACTTCATAGCCGCGCGTGGCGAGTTCGGGAAGAATAACTTGTAAAGCTTCCACCGTGCGTTCCCCGCGCTTGCCGTAATCATGCAGTACGATGATCGACCCAGGTCTAGCTTTCCACAGCACGTAATTGGCCGATACCCACGCAGAACCGATTTGTGGATCGTAGGGATAGATCGAACCCAGGGCAATCCGGTAGCCGTGTTTATCCGCGATTTCGATCATCGCAGTACTGTAAAAACCCGATCCGGGCCGCATCCACACGGTTTCACCGAATACTGAAAGTGTTTCGTCGGCCTCCAGCAAACGCCGCTCGAATTCATCCTGCTCGAGTAGAATGCTGGGTTCGTCCATCATCATATGATTGCCGATCTCGTTCCCTGATTGAAGGATCTGCTGTACGACGTCTTCGTTGCCCGGAACACGACTGGCAATCAGAAAAAAGGTCGCGTGCGAATCGTATTGTGAAAGAACCTCAAGAATTTTTGGGGTTTGCTTTGCGTCCGGCCCGTCATCGATGGTCAAGGCGATCACCGGCTTACTCGTTTCGACAGAGTATAGAACGCCGCGCGTCTTGCCGTTCAAAGTCGAAAAGAGCCACTTGGGTTGCGTCAATACCACGACGACCAGACCACACAACACCATCACCGAGAGGATCACGAAAAAAAGCATCTTATGTCGCTTCATCTTCAGATTGGGTTTAATTCTACAACGTTCTTCGCCTCGCGCATGGCTACGAATCCGCCGGATCACTGTCTTCGACAAGCATTCGCCGCAGCACTTTGCCGACAAAGGATTTGGGGAGTTCCTCCCGGAATTCAATTTCCCAGGGAACCTCATAGGTTTCGAGCCGCTGCCGGCATAAATCGAGCAATTCTTCTTTCGACAGGCTCGTACCGGGCCTTGGCACGACGAATGCCTTCACTTTTTGTTCCGATTCACCTACCTGTATGCCAACGACGGCAGCCTCGAGGACTTTGCTGTTTTCGTAGAGCACTTCTTCGACGTCGCGCGGATAGACGCTGAATTTACCCGCCATGATCGTATCACGCTTGCGGCTGATGATGCTGAAAAAGCCGTCGCTGTCCATGACGGCGATATCTCCCGTCGCCAGCCAGCCATCCCGGATCACCTTGCTCGATTCCTCCTCATCCACACCACCTGTCGACCAGTAACCTTTCATAACTTGTGGACCTCGGACGTACAGTTCGCCGATCTTCCCCGCAGGCACATCTTCTCCGGTAACCAAATCCACGATTTTCGCATCCGTGTTGGGGATCGGAACGCCGATAGAACCGACTTTCTCGGATGGTTCGAATGGATTCGCATGCGTGACGGGCGCAGCTTCGGTAAGTCCATATCCCTCCACCAGGCGTCCTTTTGAAAGCTTCTCGAACTTTTCCTGAACCTCGATGGGCAGCGGCGCGGCTCCGCTGATGCAGGCTTTGATCGACGAAAGACCATATGAGCGGACTTTTTTGGCCTGGTTGATCGCCATGTAGATCGTCGGCACGCCCGGAAAGATCGTGGGGTGGTATTTTTTGATTTGCGCCAATACCTGATCGAGTTCGAAGACAATTAATAAAACGATCGAAGCGCCCATCGCAATCGGGATGTTCATCGCGCTCGTCATCCCGTAACTATGCGTGAGGGGGATCACCGAGAGGAAGATCTCCTCACCAGTGCGAAGATCCGGAATCCAATGCCGCGTTTGCAGTGCATTCGCCACCAGATTCGCGTGCGTGAGGCAAACCCCTTTTGGCTCGTCCGTCGTGCCGCTGGTGTAAATAATCGCCGCCATATCGTCTGGAGATACGTCCACCTGCGGTGCCTGGCGCGAGGCGTCCATCATCAAATTCGCCATCGTATACTCGTTCGAAGCCATGTCTTCCGCATCTGGCTCGAATCCTGCCTGTGACCAACGTGTCATCAAGTGGCGATACGTCCTTCCTGACACGGCTTTGCGGATGCTGGTGAAAATCACCTGAATGGGATACTGCGCCTGAATGGTAGAAGCCATGCCGGCGAAGTTCGCCAGCGTGACCAACACCTTCGATTCGGTTTCCTGGAGTTGATGCAGAATGGTCGTTGCATCGGCCTCAGGATTCGAAAGCACCACGACGCCACCTATTTTTAATATAGCGTAATAGGCGATGATGAGCTGCGGCATGTTCGGCAGTACCACAGCGACCCGATCTCCTGGACGGACGCCGAGGCCGTGCAGCGCATGGGCGAACTGATTCACCCTGCGGTCCAGCTGCTGATAAGTCAGCGTCGAGCCGTAGAAAATGGTCGCGGTGTTTTTGGGCAGCATGGCGGCCGACGCTTCGAGGAAAAGGTGCAGCGGCCGCCGCGGGATGGGAAAAGTATGCGGGGTATGTTTTCCGTAACTCGACAACCAAGGACGTTGGAAACCATCGGGTTTCAGAGTCTGATCTCTCCATGTCAAACGCTTCTTCTGCTCCCCCTCCTCGAAAAATCGTTCCAACGCTCGATTAACCGCTTGATGCCGCTCGAGCTGGACTTTGTGCTTCGAGCCGCCAATGTCCACGACGCGCGCATCCGGAATCTTCTCCGCCACGCCGGCGTAAACCCGGTGCGGGAAATAGCGATCCCGTTCTCCGGTGAGGATCAGCGTCGGGGTGTGGATGTGTTCCAATTGATCCCACCCCGACCATTTACGCATGTTATTGAGCATCATGCGTTTCATCACGTGCACTTCAGCGTTCCAGCGCGGCCGGTACCGCCAGAACGGACGAAACGCGGCAGTTGGGATGCGGGAAGCCAATGAAACGATGCGCGGCATAGGATACTCACCTGCCGTCGCGATGAGGACGAGTTTATCGAGCCTCTCTGGGTGTGCATAGGCATATTCGATACAGATCGCGCCGCCAAACGAATGACCCACCAGGATGAATCGCTCGGCCAACGACAGCTTGTCGGCTATCGTCTCGATGTCCTCGACGAGTTCCGGCATGGTGTACTGCGTGAACGGCGCGTCGCTTTGTCCGTGGCCGCGTAAATCCGGCACCACGACTCGATATTCCCGGGAGAAGTAATTGATCTGGTACTCCCAGGTTTCCGCGCAGCCCGCATATCCATGAATGAAGACGACCGTGTTTCGTGCGTGTTCCGGCCAGATATCGATTACGCTCAACGAACTGTCCGATAATCCTTTAATCGGCACTTCGGTGCGATAAAGGTTGAAATCCAGTTGTACGGCTCGCCGTTTTATGCCGCGTAACTTCCGCTTCATTTAAGCCTCCTCGACGACCGCGAAACGGAGGTGGTGTCAAGTCATTATGAAGAGTCCGCCAATGTAACGATTGCAGCTTTCATTCAGGATAAACACCATTTCCACGAAGATGAGACGGCAAATGATCTACCGGGCCTTTCGCAGGCCGATTAGTTCTTGAAGCGTCAACGGCCGTTTTCCATGTCCGCTGTAGATCAACTCCGGTTTTCCCGCCTCGAGCCGATCGAGGCTTTGCCCAATGGCGGACCAATCCTGCGCGAACAAGCGCTGCACATGCGGTTTTCGATAGGTGGATAAAAGGTCGCCGACGAACGCGTATTTACCTTCCACAATCAAGCTGGACGAGCCCAGGGTATGCCCCGGCGTATGAAGCACGTAAGCATCGATGCCGTAGTCGTCCAGCGAATCACCGTCTTTGAGGACGATGTCGGCTTCCGTAGGCTCCAATGGGACGATCCGTTCGATCAGCGGCATCACCGCGCCTACGATTCGACCCATTCCGCGCGGGTCGCCGAGAGGGCTTCGTCCCATCGCCATAGTGTTCACATCCGCGTGATGGATGGCGATAGGTGCACCCGTTGCACGGCGCAGCGCGGCCGCGCTGCCGTAATGATCGATATGCGCGTGGGTGATGAAAATCAATCGCAGCT
>JARRPX010000019.1 GCA_037382465.1 Anaerolineales bacterium
AATCCTCCGATATGGGCGAAGAACGCAACTCCGCCTCCCGACGAAGTGTTTACGCCGATGGAAAAAATGCCGTTGAAAAGCTGCAGCACGAACCACAACGCCAGCACCGACCACGCCGGCCATTCAGAAAGCCGCGAAAACAAACCCAAAGGAACGATGCCCTGCACTCTTACGCCAGGGAACAACACCAGATAACTTCCCAATACGCCAGCGATCGCACCGCTTGCGCCAACGAGAGGAACAGTCGATGAGGGACTGGCCAGAATCTGCGCAATCGCCGCTGTGAATCCGCTGGCGAAATACAAGAACAGGTACATGATTTTTCCCAACCGGTCTTCGACGTTATCCCCAAATAACCAGAGGTAGAGCATGTTACCGATCAGATGCGCCCAACCGCCGTGGAAAAACATGCTGCGCAGGATGTCCAACAATGATTCGGTACTGAACGGCGCAGCCGCAACTTGAGCCGGCACGACGGACAAGTTCATGAACATCGATTGCAGTTGGCCCTTGGGGAGACTGTCCTCCCACAAGAAAATCAAGACGTTCATGGCGATCAAGGTATAAGTGAGGATGGGAAAACGACGGGTGGGATTTATGTCTCGCAATGGGAGCATCTACAACCTCGCATCAGTCTTCGATCACGTGATGCCTGAAATCCGAAATGCGCAGCGGAATCACATTCCTCTTAATCCATTCTAACCGACGCCCAGCTGCGCATACAAGCTCTCGCACTTCGATTGCGGCGAAACTACACGAGATGGCACACCAGACCCTTCAGGTAGCGGCCTTCCGGAAAATGAAGCAATACGGGATGATCCTCTGGCTGATTCAACCATTTTACGATTTGCGCCGAGATCGCCGCATCGATTGCTGCACCTGCGACGATTTTTTCGAACAACGCCGGAGATACGCCGCCGGAACACGAAAAGGTGATCAGCGTCCCGTGCTGCCGCAGAAGCTTGAAGGCCAACAAGTTGATGTCCTTGTAGGCGCGCGCTGCCCTCTGTTTCGTCGAAGCCGTCGGCGCAAAGCGCGGCGGGTCGAGAATGATGGCGTCGAACGATGCCCCTCGATCCCGGAACGCACGCAATTCGGTGAACACATCAGCCTGTATCCAATCCCATTCACCCGTGGAATATCCGTTCAGTGAAACGTTCCGCCGAGCCAACGCCAGTGCATTTTCCGAAGAATCGACCGAAATCACGTGCTTTGCCTCTCCCGCCAACGCGGACACCGTGAAACCACCCGTGTAGCAAAAACAATCGAGCACCTCCTTCCCGCGTACGAGTGAGCGAACGATGCGTCGATTTTCACGCTGGTCCAGGTAAAATCCCGTTTTTTGCCCTTGGCGCACATCGACGAGAAATTGCAGGCCATTTTCCAGGATGACCGTTTCTTCGACCGGTTCATCCCCGAACGCCGCGAGTGTCCGCTGCAGCAGTCCTTCCTTCTCACGCGCCTCGCTGTCTGAGCGTTCGTAAATGCCGGCGCACTTGCCGTTGGAGGCCAATATCGAAACGATCGCATCCCGCCAAGCCTCGACGCCGGCCGTCAAGAACTGCACAACGCGAAGATCAGCGTAGCGATCGACGATCAGACCCGGCAGCCCATCCGATTCAGCATGGATTTCTCGATAGGCGTTCACGTCGGAGTCGTCGCGAAGGGCGCTGCGTGCATTAACGGCCGCATCGATCCGATGTTTGAAAAACCCTTCGTCGATACGCTCATCTGCATTCCAGGTCCAGATTCGAGTCCGAATGCTTGAAACAGGAGAATATGCGCCCCTTGCCAACCACGCGCCCGCGTGATCGAACACTTCGACCGTATCGCCGGATTGCGGATCCCCTTCGACGCGATCGATCGCTCCGGAAAATATCCACGGATGCCTGCGCATTACAGAACGTTCTCGGCCGCGCTTCAATCTAATTCTTTTCATCAGCGTATACACAGGGAGACAGGTTGGATCCTACTGCGCGGAGGGCATTCTTGCAGCAACCATTCCTCCTCGAAAACAGGAAACCTGCATGCTCCGGGCGCTTAGAATGCTGTATCAATCCTCTTTCAGCAAGGCTTTCAATCCATCTTCATCGATGGTGGGAATTGCTAACGTTTCCGCTTTCTGGAGTTTCGATCCCGGCGATTCGCCCACGACCACGTAGGACGTTCGTTTGCTGACGCTGCTGGTGACTTTTCCGCCCTGGCTTTCGATCAACGCCTTTGCTTCCTGCCGCGTCAACGACGGCAGTGTTCCGGTTAAGACGAAGGTCATCCCCTCCAACGGTGTCGGGCCGGATGGTGCGCCGGTCTCGGTCATCTCCGGCCAAACGCCTGCACGCCGGAATTTTGCGAGCAGTTTCTGGTTGGATGGTTCATGCATCCAATCGACGATCGCCGTGCCGATGTTGGGGCCTATGCCTTCGATCCGCTCGAGTTCATCGACCGTCGTTTCGGCGAGCGCATCAACGTTCCGGTAACGCCGGGCGAGATCCGCAGCGACGACCTCTCCAACACCGCGGATTCCTAAAGCGTTGATCAAGCGATCGAGTGATTGGTCCTTCGAAGCTTCGATGGCATCGAGCAGGTTATCGACTCGTTTTTCGCCAAATCCCTCGAGCGCCAGCAATGCATCTCGATCCAACGTGTAAAGATCTGCCACGTCGCCGACGAAACCTTTTTCAACCAACAACGCCGCGACTTTGATTCCCATGCCCTCGATGTCCATCGCGCTTCGGGAGACGAAGTGCTCCAGGTTGCGGATTAATTGCTCCGGACAGGCTGCGTTGACGCAGTAGACTCCAACTTCTCCCTCGACGCGTTCCAGCATCGCTCCGCAAGATGGGCAACGCTTGGGAATCGAATAGGGAACCTCATCCCCGCTGCGTACATCGGTCATCGGTCCAATCACGTAGGGAATGACGTCCCCGGCACGTTTCAGCAATACCCGATCACCGATGCGAATGTCCTTCTCTTCGATGAAATCGAAATTATGCAGCGTGGCCTGGCGCACAGTAACTCCCCCAACCACCACAGGCTTGAGAATGGCATACGGTGTGATCACCCCGGTTCGCCCAACGTTGATTCCGATGTCCTCCAGGCGCGTGGTAACGACCTGAGCCGGGAATTTGAAGGCGATCGCGCCGCGTGGATCTTTGCCTACCACACCCAGACTTTCGGACAGCTGCAGGTCATCCAATTTGATCACAGCGCCGTCCGCCTCGTAGGGCAATGTGTTGCGAATCTGCGCCAGATGTTCGGCGGCCGCAACGGCTTCCTCGATGTCGTCGCAATGCGAGATGTTCACCGCCACGGGGAATCCCAGTTCGCGCAGCATTTTGAGGGCTTCCCATTGGGAATTCGGAACCGGACCGTCCGCCTCCACCACGGCATAACAACGTAAACTGATCGGCCGTTTTGCGGTGAGACTCGAATCCAACTGACGTAAGGCGCCGGAAACCGTGTTTCTCGGATTCACGTACGTCCGTTCTCCCGCTTGTTCCAGACGTCGATTGAGTTCCTCGAAATCGGAAACCAGGATAATCGCCTCGCCGCGGACGACCAGGTTCCCAGGAACGTTTCCATCGTAACCCTGGACGGGTATACGCAGCGGCAGACTGCGGACGGTTCTCAGATTGGCAGTGATATCCTCGCCAATCTCACCGTCGCCGCGTGTGGCACCGAGTGTGAAGAGACCATCGCGGTAGTGCAGGACGACGGTCAAGCCGTCGAATTTCGGTTCGACGGTATAGGCTGCATCCTGCACCCGCGCGTCCAGTTTACGTATTCGCTCGTACCAGGCACGAACCTCGTCCGCATCAAACGCGTTCGCCAGACTGAGGATGGGCCGCGGATGCGGAACCCGCCGAAAGCCTTCCGCCGGCGTTCCGCCGACGCGTTGGGTCGGGGAATCCGGAGATTTCAGCTCTGGGTGCTGCGCCTCGAGATCCTCCAATTCACGTATGAGCTTGTCGAATTCGGCGTCACTGATGATGGGCGAGTTGAGCACGTAGTAGCGATAATTGTGCATGCGTATTTCTTCTTTAAGCTTCGCTACCCGCTTGCGAATGGTTTCGTCTGCCATCGATGTATTCCTTATTCCAATACTATCAAGACACAGTCAACGGGGGAACTTCGTCCGGCCAGATTGGTAGAAACATGAGCCATTCTCCGGGCCGCTCCCGGATGTAATCCTCGATGAGATCGATGTATCGCTGCGCCAGATGGAGGACATCCCGTTCGCGATCCCCGGTAATTACGGGCTCGATCGGCGGGGTTGCCACCGCGCGATATTTATTCGAGCCCATCGTCTGGATCATCCCGACGAGAACCCGGGATCCGGTGGCAACGGCAAGACGCGCCGGACCGATTGGTAAGATAGCCTTCCGCCCGAAGAAAACCAGCTCGTCGCCGCCCACGTCGGGGCGATCCGCCGCAGTCATGACCAGTCCACCGTTATTTAAACGCCGGATGGCTTCTTTGAGCGACTTCGGAGAGATGGGAGTCAGATTCAAGCCAAAACGCCGCCGGACGGCATTGTCGACGTGTACCCCGCCTTGCACGTTGGCGTAGGAAAGCGCCTGGATCGGATAGCCAAAAGCGCCCAATGCCAGGAGCATAATATTGAAGCTGCTCATATGCGCGCCGACGATCATCAAGCCGCGCTTTTCGATTTGGGCTTGATTAAAATATTCAACGAGTTGGGGATCGATGTCGATGGACGCTTTCACCGCCTCCGGACCCCCGTGCGTGGCCCGATACCAATCTGCGTAACCGCGGGCCGCATTTCGTATGACCTCATATACGGCATCGTCAAGTTCAGGCGCATCGAAAGGCAGCCCACGGATCACGGCCTGATTCGAACGGACGGCACGGATCATGCTCGAATCCCTTTGCGATACCAGCCGGCGGGCTACCCAGTCGGCGAAGCGATAACTCTGTTCCTGATTGAGGATTTTAACTATCAACAGCCCCAAAACGGGAGCCATCCTCGTACTTAAAAACGATATCAAGTTCATGGGCAATCCATCCGAATCGTCAATAAAATCTTGTTGTAAATCATGGCGCAGTAACAATTATACGTGCAATTAAGCCGGTTTCACCCCGCCGCTGTTTCGGCGCATGCGGTATGCGAATCCGACCATCTTCAAGAAGCGCAGCGAATCGTGCCATGGATGGAAATAGCTCTTTTTCCCAGTACCATAAATCGTGCGGATATCGACCCAGTCCAATTGGAATCCTTTGCAGACCGCCGTAACGAGCAGTTCCACTTCAAGTTCGAATCCCGTCGCCTGCAGATCCAGGGACTGCAGCAGTCGCCGGGTGTGCAGGCGGAATCCACTCTGATTGTCGAATATCCGCTGGTGCAGGGCCAGTGAAAGTAGAAATGAGCCGATACGGTTGGCGAAATTGTTGGGAAATGGCATGCGGCGGAAGTCACGCCGCCCGATGATCAAATCCGCACCGTGAAGCTCGTACCTGTCGATGAAATTAGGGATTTCCCGGGGATCGTGCTGGCCATCGGCGTCCAGGGTAATGACCAGATCGTATCCGTTGTCGATGGCCCACTTGAATCCGGTGACCAGGGCAGTGCCCTTGCCCATGTTCTTCTCGTGACTGACCACCGTTGCGCCCAATTCTTCCGCGACTTGCGCCGTAGCGTCCGACGAACCGTCGTCCACGACGAGCAACGGGAAATTTGATACTGTCGCGGAAACGATGGGTGCGATAAAATCCACCTCGTTCCATGCTGGAATTAGGGCCAATACTTGCAAGTTTGCCAAGGGGAAACCACCTGTCGTTGAAACGCCTGCATCGGGAGAAATCTTTACAAGCTGTATCATTCTAGCGTAGTCGGGCTGGACGTCAAGCCTGCCGTCGAGTGGGTATCATGACAAACCCAGACAAACGTCTATTGTCTCGGAACGCATGATTTGCTAGACTGAGGCAGGTCATCCGAAAGAGGGAGGCAGCATGTCTTCAGGAAAAATCATAGCGTACATCGCGGCAGCGATACTGATCTTCTTCGGCGTTCTTTTTCTCCTGGGTTCCGGCGCCAGTTCTCAAGGCGTACTCTGGATCATCATCGGCGTAATTCTCGTCGCCAGCGGCTTCGGCCTGATCTGGTTTGCCGGCCGGGCAGATAAACAAAAAACCGAATTGATTCAAAAAATCGAACTCTCGGGGGACATCAATTTGGAAACACTCACATGCCGAAGCTGCGGCGGTACGCTCACGGCCGACAACGTGAAATTGCTCGCCGGCGCTCCGGTCGTCACCTGCCCGTACTGCGGCGCGAGCTACCAGTTGAGTGAAGAACCAAAATGGTAAGCACCCTGTCCTTTTCCCGATTGTGAGGTAAATCGTATGCGACGTCTTCATAAGATTCTCCGACTTGCGCTGCTAACTGCCGTTCTTCTCGTTCCCCTATCTGCATATGCGCAGACCTACTCCTTTAGTCTGGACAAAATGGACGTTGACGTTTTTTGGGAAGATGACGGTAGTATGCGCCTCGAATATCTAATGGTATTTACGAACGATGCCAATGCTTCCCCGATCGACTACGTCGATATCGGGTTGCCGACGCAGTATTACAATCTCTCCAGCGCAGAGGCCAGCGTGGATGGACATCCGATCGGACACATCGCGCCTTCTGCTTACGTTGATTACGGCGTCGAACTGGGCCTTGGTGAGAATGCAATCCGGCCAGGCGACACCGGCACGGTTCATTTCACGATATCCGGCATACAGGACGTTCTATATTACGACGATGATGACAGCGAATACGTCAGCGCAGTTTTTTCGCCGCATTATTACGACCGTGACGTTGTACACGGCACTACGGATCTGCTCGTCGTGTTCCATCTACCACCCGGCGTTCAACCGGATGAGCCGCGTTGGCACAAATCACCTTCGGGATGGCCATACGATAGCCCCTACACCGACATCGACTCTCAAGGGCGAGTTGTATACGCCTGGGAAAACAAAGACGCCAACGGGTATACCCAATACAAATTTGGCGCTTCGTTCCCCCGCAAATACGTCCCCCAGGACGCGATTCTCACACCGAGTATCAGCTATCAATTGGGAATTTCCGAGGAGACACTCTACGGCGGTTTGTGCTGCGGCGGCTTCGTTCTCGTTTTCGGCGGCTTCATCGCACTCGCTACGGTCTTCGCCCGCCGGCGAAAGCTCGCCTACCTGCCGCCCAAGATCGCCATCGAGGGCCACGGTATCAAACGCGGCCTCACGGCCATAGAAGCGGCTGTTTTGCTCGAAACACCACTGGATCGAGTACTCACCATGATCCTGTTTGCCACCATCAAAAAGAACGCCGTGCGCGTCGTTAAAGAGGATCCCCTTGAACTAGAACGCTTGACGCCGAAACCGGAAGGTTTGCGTCCCTACGAGGAAGAATTCTTGAAAGCCATGATCGACGAAAAACCTCGCAAACGAAAATCGGCGCTCCAGAAATTGATGATCGATCTGGTCCAGGCCGTTCAGAAGAAGATGAAGGGTTTCAGCCTGAAGGAAACCCGCGATTATTACAAATCGATCATGGAAAAAGCCTGGAAACAGGTCGAGCAGGCCGAGACTCCCGAAGTTCGATCGCAGCGTTTCGACGATGGGTTGGAATGGACGATGCTCGATCGCGACTTCGACGACCATACACGCCGCACCTTCCGTACGGGGCCCGTATTCGTACCTATCTGGTGGGGCAATTACCGTCCATCATACCGGCCTGCAGGAACGAGCGTCCCCAGCACTGGACGCGTGCCGAGTGCGGCACCTGGCCGAGGGATGACCTTGCCCAAGCTGCCGGGTTCGGAATTCGCAGCCTCGATCGTAAACGGCGTACAGAATACGGCGAAAAACCTGGTTTCCAACGTCACCTCGTTCACGGACGGTGTCACCAAGACGACGAATCCACCGCCGCCGCCTTCCCGCTCCACCCGCAGCTGGTCCTCCGGCGGTGGCGGGGGAGGCAGCAGCTGTGCCTGTGCCTGCGCATGCGCCTGCGCGGGCTGCGCTTGTGCGTGCGCCGGTGGTGGCCGATGATGTTGTTCCGACGCGCGGCTTCCGGAATCGGAAACAACGACCCGAAACCGGACCTCTATGACTATACGAATAGGCGTGGTCGGGATCGAGTCCGCATTCACCTGCGCGTGCACCCAGACGGCAGCGGTCTGCTGCTCATCAACGCCCAACGCGCTTTTCATCTCAACCCCACCGCAGCATTCATGGCGTGGCTGCAGCTCGAGGGCTTCTCACAAGACGACGCTCTCCACGCCCTGCGTAAACGCTACCGGGTTGGCCCACGACAGGCGCTGCAAGATTTCTGCGACGTACGCGCCATGATCGACCAGATCATCGATCCAAACGGCGCCTGCCCGGTCTGCGATCTCGAACTCGATCTGCTGCCGCCTTTCTCCGAAATACCCTCCGCCCCATACCGCATGGACCTGGCGGTCACGTACCGCTGCAACGCCAACTGCGCCCACTGCTACAACGCAAGGCCGCGCAACTATCCCGAGATCGATACGCAAGCCTGGTTCTCCATCATCGACCGCATCCACGAGATCGGGATTCCCCACATCTGCTTCACGGGCGGCGAGGCCACGCTGCGCGAAGACCTGCCGCAGCTCATCCACCGCGTGCAATCCCACGGCCAGATTGCAGGTTTGCTCACGAACGGCCGCCGTCTGGCAGACATGGCCTTTCTCGATCGACTCATCGACGCCGGCCTCGACCACGTCCAGATCACGCTCGAATCACACATTCCGGAAATTCACGATCGCATGGTGCGTGCACCGGGCGCCTGGAACGACACAGTTCGAGGCATACGCAACGCCGTGGATCGGGATCTCTACATCATGACCAACACGACGCTGCTGCTGGATAACGCCCCACGGATCGGCGAGACCATCGCTTTTTTGTCCGAATTGGGCGTACCGACCGTTGGATGCAACGCCTTGATCTTGTCCGGCCGCGGGAAACAGGTCGGTACGGGAATCCCGGAAGACCAACTCGTACCCTTGCTGGAGGAAGCCCGCGAACGTACGCAGCGCTACGGGCAGCGGCTCATCTGGTACACACCGACACAGTATTGTCATTTCGACCCCATCCAGATGGAACTCGGCGTCAAAGCATGCACGGCGGCGATGTACAACATGTGTGTCGAACCGGACGGCGCGGTGATCCCCTGCCAGTCCTTCTACCAATCACTCGGCAATATGCTCGACGACTCCTGGGAAAGCATCTGGGAGCACGAACTTGCCGTGTGGCTGCGCGAACGGCGCTATGCGCCGGATAAATGCCAGGTCTGCGACGTATTCAACGAATGCGGCGGGGGCTGCCCTTTGACGCTGCTGCACGAGGAACAAACCCCCATGCCTCAGAATCTCGAGGCACCCTTCGTGCTGCTGAAAAATGAGTCTTGACGGAAAGGAACACGCCGATGAATTCGATTCTTGAGCGTTTCTTTGCACCCGCTGCAATCCCCGAACCATTAAAACCCGGGCTTTATCAATGGAAAACGCCCGACGACGCACCCGTTCAGTATCGCCTTCACCTGCGCATCGAAGATGAGGGAATGGGCGTTTTGATCGTCAATGCGGCGACGGTCCTGCACCTGAACCAGACGGCCACCGAACACGCATACCTGCTCGTTCAAGGCGTCAGCGAAGAGGAAGCCGCCCGGGTTATATCCGAGCGCTACCGCGTCAGCTACAAGCAAGCACTCAAGGACCACCGCGAGTTCCGGGATCAAATCGAAACCCTGGCGACCAATCCCGAAGTCGATCCGGTGATGTTCCTCGATTTCGACCGTAAAGAGCCGCTCGACGTAACGCCCTCCGCACCGTACCGCATGGACCTTGCGTTAACCTACCGCTGTGACGCCAGCGGCAAAATCGATCCCCTTGCCAAACACCGTGTGGATCGAGAGTTGACGACGGAAGAATGGGAGTCGATCCTGGATAAAATCTGGGATGCCGGCGTGCCCCACGTCACCTTCACGGGTGGAGAACCCACGTTGCGGGATGACCTGCGCGAATTGATCGCCCACGCTGAAAAACTCGGTCAAGTCACCGGGCTGCTGACCGATGGGAAACGTCTGGCCCAGGCGGCGTATCTGGAAGACCTCGCGCAGGCCGGCCTGGATCACATTCTCGTGGCCATCGATCTTTCCGATTCAAAGAGCGAAGCGGGACTGCGAAACGCCGTCGCTTCGGATGTCTACACGGCCGCACACCTGACGATCACGCCCGAAAATTCCGCATCTATCAACGACAATCTCAAACACCTGGCCGATCTCGGCGTGCCGGCGGTTTCTCTCTCGGCATCGGATCGAAGCAAGGAGCTGGCCAATGCATTGTCCAGAGCGCGCGATCATGTCGCCATGTTGGGATTGGATTTGATCTGGGATCTGCCTGCGCCGCATTCCGCCACGAACCCGCTCGCACTCGAACTGGAAGCCCCGCCGGAAACCGCCGGACATGCATATCTATACGTCGAACCGGACGGGGACGTCCTTCCCGCGCAAGGTTACGAAAAAACCATCGGCAATTTACTGACGGATTCCTTCGACAAGATTTGGGCGCACGAAGCATAGATCGAACGGCATGAAGCACGATCCCGATCTCATCGAAATCCACAACCGCTACCTGATTCAAGCGAGGTGGACGGCCGCGATTCGCACGCAGTGGCTCGAGCGATTGGCGCCGCGGGCCTCGCAGCGCGTGCTGGAAGTTGGATCCGGAACCGGTGCGATCATTTTCGAAATCGCAGATGGATACAACTGTTCCACCTTCGGTTTGGATATTGATCCGCACGCTTCCCACTTCGCCCAGGCACACGATGCCAAAACCCGTTATACGATCGGCGACGGTATGGAATTGCCTTTCCCCGAAGCAACTTTCGACTTCACGATTTGCCACTTCCTTCTCTTGTGGCTCGAATCGCCCGTCCAGGCTTTAGCGGAGATGAGACGCGTGACCCGTCCCGGTGGTTGGGTGCTTGCCCTGGCCGAGCCGGATTACGGTGGGCGTATCGATTATCCCGATTCGCTTGCCGAAGTCGGCGCGCTTCAGGAACAAGCGCTGCAGCAGCAGGGATGCGACACACGCATCGGCCGGAAACTGAGGCGCTTGTTCCACGAACTTGATTTGACGGATATCTGCGTCGGCGTTCTCGGCGGCGAATGGCGTGCGTCGACGATAGCCGAGATGTTCGAATCCGAACGCCAGACGCTGGTCCACGATCTCGAGCCGATCCTTCCTCCCCATGAGATCGAAAGGCTTCAGCGGATCGATCAGCGTGCATGGCACGATGGCCAACGCCTGCTTTTCGTCCCAACGTTTTATGCCGGAAGCCAGGTTCCGAAACCGGAACTGTGACCGTATTCTTCCAGGCGATCTGGTGAGAGAAACAAAAAAACATCCCGGTGGCGGATCGTCACCGGGATGTTTCGTGATACGTGAGTTCCGCTTTTAGAACAAACCGACGATCTTGCCGTCATCCAGATCGAGGTCGATCGCCATGTACGCCGGGTAGGTAGTAAGACCGGACCTCGCGAATGGGCACGGTAAAACCGGTCGGTACGCCCTTTAGCGTTGGATCGTGGCTGAAGCTCAAGTGGGTCTTCGCCATACACATCGGCAGTTTCCCGAATCCCGCCTTCTCGTACGATTCGATTTGCTCTTCCGCCAAAGGCTCGTAGCTGACGCCGTCCGCGCCGTAGAATTCCTTGCAGATGTATTCGATCTTCTGCTTGATCGACCAATCCAGCGGATACAGAAACTGGAAGTTGCTCGACTGTTCGCATGCGTCGACGACCGCCTGGGCGAGTTCTTTCGATCCGGCGCCGCCGTCCATCCAGTGCGTGCTCTTCACGGCTGCGAAGGCGCCTTTCTCTTCGGAGTATTTACGCACCATTTCCATTTCAGCGGCCGTGTCGTCCTTGAAACCATTGACCGCGACGACCACCGGAATTCCGAATCGCAGGGCGTTCTCGATGTGCTTGCCGAGATTGGGCAGCCCGGCCTCGAGCAGCTCGAGATTTTCTTCCGTGTAGGCGCGATCGAGCGGCGCTCCGGGCGTCACTTTAGGGCCGCCGCCGTGCATCTTCAGAGCCCGCACGGTCGCCACCAGGACGACCGCATTGGGAATGAGTCCCGAATAACGGCACTTGATGTCGAAGAACTTTTCCATGCCGATGTCGGCGCCAAATCCGCTTTCCGTGACGACGTAATCCGCGAGTTTCAAGGCAATCTGATCGGCGATGATCGACGAGTTGCCGTGGGCAATGTTGGCAAAGGGTCCGGCGTGCACGAAGGCAGGTTGGCCTTCGAGTGTCTGCATCAGATTCGGCATGAGCGCATCCTTCAGCAGCACCGTCACTGCGCCGGCCACACCGATGTCTTCCAGATTCACCGGATCGCCCTGCTTGTTCAGACCCACCACGACCCGGCCAACGCGCTCGCGCAAATCCCTCAAGCTGGTGGCCAGAGCCAGGATGGCCATTAATTCGGATGCGACGGTGATATCTTCGCCGGTCGCACGCGGGAAAACCGGACTGGGCGAACCATCTTTCAATTTGGCGTCGTTGAAGCCGATTTTGATGCTGCGCATGCTGCGGTCGCAGACGTCGACGACGCGGTTCCAGGTAATCGTTTCGGGATCGACGTCGAGACGCGCGAAACGAGTGATCTCGTCGTCCGTCAACGAGTCGGGATCCGTCTTCTTGATTCCCAATTTCTCCAGGCGGCGCAATTGGGTCGGAAGGAATTCACGCTTGCCGTCTTTTTCTGGGACCAATCGCTTGTAAAGACCGTGATCCGATTGGCGGGTTTCATGATACATGCGGGTATCCAGCGCTGCGGCGACGAGGTTGTGCGCCACGCTGATGGCGTGAATATCGCCGGTGAGGTGCAGGTTGAAATCCTCCATCGGAATGACCTGACTGTAACCGCCGCCTGCGGCGCCGCCCTTGATGTTGAAGGTCGGTCCCATACTGGGTTGGCGGATACAGACGATCACATTCTTATTTAAGTGCGTACCAAGCGCCTGAGTTAAACCGAGGGACGTCGTTGTTTTTCCCTCTCCCAGCGGTGTGGGCGTGATCGCGGTGACATCGATGTACTTTCCCTGTGGGCGATCCCCCAGGCGCTCGAGCACATCCAGGTGTACTTTGGCCTTGTATTTTCCAAACAGATCCAGATCGTCTTCAGTGAGGCCGATTTTGGCAGCGATCTCCTTTATCGGGCGAATATCTGCTTCCTGAGCGATCTCGATATCCGATGGAACGGGCCGCTTCGGTTTAAGCACCATAACGCATCCTCCTATGAGTCTTATCACGACAGTACGATTGTGAAGGTTCGTACTAAATAGTGTGCATCGGTTGACGAGAAAAGGCAAGCGACATTTTTCACAAACGCCTATGTCATCCATAACAATCACATTGGATGCGGTGAAACGCAGTCTTCAATATAAAGACATCAACGCGGATAAAATCTGCAGATTGAGATCAAATGAAAACTGGGGTAGATTCGTACGTAGTCGAACCCATAGAATAATGCCAGCGCCTCATCGTATTGTGGCGCACGATTTCTAACCAAGCTGCTCACCTGGGGTATACAACGATGAAACGTATGAAACTGAATCTCTCCGCTCAATTGGTACTTGGTTTTGTGGTCCTGGCATTGCTTACAACCGTTGCTATCGGAATACCCGCAATCCAATTACTCGACGAACGCCTGGAGCAACAAGCCTGGGCCCAGGTCGACCAGGGAGCGAGGGCGTCCAAAGCCTTATTATCGGCCACGGAAAACGACGTTCAAAATCTGGCCAGATTGACAGCACAACGCCCCACCCTATTGGAACTCCTCGCAGAATCGGAGCAAGCAGCTTTATCCGAATACCTCAACACGTTACGGCTTACGACCGGCCTGGACATGATTCTCCTTTGCGACAACGAGAATCGCTTGCTAACGATGAATGAGGACTTCGCCCTTTTTCCCCAATGCGAGGACATCATCCTGCCGGGTTACCACGTTCTAACGAGCACTGGAAATCCAGATGTGATGCTGACGGACACGAGCGTCGTATATTCAGGAGAGCATGTAATCGCCAGGGTGGTCGTGGGAATGCAGATGGATACCGCATTCATGGCAAGGATGAAATCCCAAACGGATATGGAACACTTGCTCTGGGTGAACGGCGTGTTGGCCGCGACCAATTTCCGGGTGGTGGACGAACGATCTGAGTTTAACAGCCCGAGGCAAGACGATGGTATTGCCCAGGATGGTTTTCGAACCAGCTTTTCATTAATGGACAATCTCTACTACGCCACTTCCTATACCATCCAGCAGACTCAATTGGAAATGGAAGTCGCCCTCGATGTAACCGACATCCTCACCACCCGCCGGCAGTTGGTGTGGAGTTTAATCGGCATTATTTTCGTCATCGCGGCGATAGGTTCAACATTGGGAACGATTCTGGCCAGAGGCATAGGAAAATCGTTTCAAAATCTTGCCGCTGCTGCCGCAAGGATCAGTGAGGGCGATCTTTCAACCCCCGTGCGCTTCGAATCTCACGTGCGGGAGGCGGCACTCGTTGCACAAACGCTGGAAAAAGCTCGTCTGGATCTAAATCGAACCGTGACGGAATTGCGTGCCGAAAAAGCCTGGGGCGACCATCTTCTGGAAGCGATCGTGGAAGGGATCGTCACGCTGGATTCGGACAACAACATCACCTTCTTCAGTTCGGGCGCGGAGAAGATCTCGGGCTGGTCTGCAGGAGAAGTACTCGATCGCCAATGCGACATGTTCTTCAAACCCATCGATCACGATCAGACCTTCACGGAACTCATCCCATCTCCCGGTCAACGTCGCCGGTTTCGCGTCGAAATGGCAGCCAACAAGACTGCCATGCTGGCGATTTCAGGCGCCAGGCTCGCTCCTTCGGAGGCGCACGGCGCCGAGGTCGTCTTCGTGTTTCGGGACATCAGTGAGGAGGATTCGGTTCATCGTTTGATGGGGCACTTCATGGCCAACATATCTCACGAATTTCGTACGCCCCTCACAGCCGTAGCGGCTTCGGTCGAACTCCTTTTAGAAGAAGCTGACGATCTTAGTCCGGGCGAGCTGCAGCAGTTGCTGAATTCCCTTCACCTGGGCCTGTTGAGTCTGCAAACTCTGGTCGACAATCTCATCGAAAGCGCAAGCATCGAGACCGGACATTTCCGTGTGTCACCCCGTGCTGCAGAACTCTCGAATATCATCGGGGAAGCCGTGGCGATAATGCGACCCCTTCTCGAGAAGTACGAACAGAGTCTTGACGTTCAACTTCCTCCCGATCTGCCACTGGTGAGAGCCGACCCACGGCGGTCTACGCAGGTCATCGTCAACTTGCTGTCGAATGCCAATAAATACGCGCCGACCGGATCGCATATCGATCTGCGGGCGACCGAGGAGGGAAACCACATCAAAGTCGAAATTGCCGATCGCGGCCCCGGCATTCCGGATAAATATCGAGATGGAATTTTCCGACGATTTGCCTACCTCGTCCAGGACGATCAGGCTTCAGCGCAATACGGAGCTGGCCTGGGCTTATCCGTGGTGAAGGCGATCGTCGAAGCACAAAGCGGCGCCACCGGCGTCGCAGACAATCCCGAGGGAGGTTCGATCTTTTGGTTTACGCTGCCGATCCAGGAGGCGATTTGAACGTGCCGATTTTCGACCACGATCGTGAGACAGCCGAAGTGAAACCCTTGATCCTGCGGTGGGAAAACACATAAACCGTTCGAGTCTAAACCGGCAAATTGACATTGATGCAAGAATAGAAGCACCATTCGGTCCCATCATTTGAGATAAAATCCCATTCATTTTTGTTACCGCGTCGTTACAACTTCGTAACGCTTCTTATCACCACCTTCGCCAACAATTCTTAAAAAGGTACAACGGTGGTGATATGACGAAATCGCAAGCGTTAGATTTCCCCAACATCACCCTTGACGATTTTGAAGTGGATCTGCAATTGGTCCGCAGATACCCTGCCGATCTCGCTTACCGTTTCCACAGCATCCCGATTGCAGAGACGGAAGATCATTTCACCGTCGTCATGGCGGAACCCGAAAATCGAGCTGCACGCGCCGCGATCCAAAAAGCTTACCGCAAGCGTGCACATCTGCTGCGCGGCGATCCGGAAATCGTCGATGCATTGATCCACAAGTACATCCCCAAAACCCGGAATGGTCGAATCCTAATTTGCTGTGGTGCGGATCGAACGCCCAGCTTGGACGAATACGCACACACATTCGACCCGATAATCGAGGCCGAGATCGTCGACCATTGTCAAATCGAATCTACGGCCGGCCTGACGGATGAATTCATTGACAACGCCAACGGTTACCAACTCGTCTTTCTTTCCACACCGCCATCGTCGTTATCCGAAAGGATCGTGCACGGATCGTGGGAACTGCGTGCAATAGAACGTCTGAACACTTCCTGCCTGATTCCACGCTCGCCGCGCCTGCCCATACGATCGCTCATGGTCTTGCTGCACTGCGGTGACGACGTGGTCGCGACTGCGGATCTCGTCGGACGTATCGCCTCCTCGACAAACGCCGGGGTCGTCATTCTCGTCGTGCTGCCGCAGGTGCCGCTGATGTATCGGGGCTTGAGCAAAATGAGATTGTCCCTGTCGGACATCCTGCAATCGCAGTCCACACTCGGCTGCCAACTGCGGGAGATTTCAAGAATACTGTGCCAGGAGCCGATCCGTGGAGAGATACGCCTGCACCAAGGACTGCCCGATCACGCAATTCAGGAGGAAATTTCGGAGTCGAAAATTGATCTCATCGTCACGGCCAAACCCAGGAAACGCCGTTGGTCATTCATGCACGAGGACGACACCGTCGGCCGTTTGCTGCGCTGGATCGAACGGCCCGTGCTGCTTACGGCGTAAAACCGGCCCCAATCGTATTGGATTGAAAGACCATGCACATCATCTTTCCCATCCTTCCCCTCGCCTTCATTTGCGAGTTGGTCGATTCCTCGTTGGGCATGGGATACGGGACCACGCTTACGCCGGCCCTTCTACTTCTCGGATACGAACCGGTGGTGATCGTGCCCTCGGTGCTGTTTTCCGAATTCATCACAGGCCTGTTGTCGGGGATATTTCATCAGGAATTCGGAAACACCAATCTCCGTCCCGGAACACGCGATTTTAAAATCACACTCATCCTCAGTCTGCTCAGCATCTTCGGCGTCGTCGCCGCAGTTTTCATCACATTGAACATACCCGCCTGGGTCGTCAAAGCCTACATCGGCATCATCGTGACGGGAATCGGCATCATCATCCTGGTGCGCCGTTCCAAGGACGCAAGATTTTCCTGGAATCGACTTGCCTGGCTGGGAACGCTTGCGGCTTTCAACAAGGGCTTAAGCGGTGGGGGTTATGGACCAGTCGTGACCGGAGGCCAACTGCTCGTCGGAGTCGAAGGCCGCAACGCAATTGCAATCTCGGGCGTCGCAGAAGGGGTAACGAGTGCGGTAGGTGTGCTTATCTTCATACTCAATGGAGTAGCGCTTGATCCAAGTTTGACGCCGAGTTTAACCATCGGTGCGGTACTTTCGGTTCCGGCCGCCGCATACATCGTCAGTAAACTGTCCGTAAAGAGAATCACGTCCGCAATCGGAGGCACGATGCTTGCGCTGGGCGGCTACACACTGATACGAATTTTGATCTGATCCGTGATACGCCATGTTCAAAACCAAGAAATCCAAACGGTCCGTAGAAACATCGACGCCCATAAAAATGTGGCTCGAGAACCTCATCCAGGGTTCAGCGGAGAACGTGATTCACCTCGACGCTAACGGCAGGATCACTTCACTCAACCCAAATGCGAGGCATACCACAGGATGGGGAAGAGATCGGATTTTAAACATCACTTCCGACGAGATGGTTTTTCCCCTCAAGGTTGAAGACGAACGGCATACGCAAGCCGGAACGGCAGCAACTGAGAGGACGCCGGAAACCATCTCGCAGATGCAAGAAATAGAACTGGCCATCATCGAAATTGCAAAGGCTTACGTGCCTCCCGCCGGCGAGGGCGAAGAAAAGGTATTCTTCATCCTGCGCGACATCACGGAGGAAAAAGCCGCCGACAGCCTGCGTTCCTACTTTTTAGGCAACATCACCCACGAATTTCGGACCCCGCTTTCTGCGATCAACGCTTCGGTCGAAGTTCTCCTGGAAGAGATCGAAAACCTCTCGAAAGAAGATTTGAGCGGACTACTCGGCTCGATCCATTTAAGCGTTTCCGGATTGCAGACCCTGATCGACAACCTGCTCGAGAGCATCAGCATCGAAGCCGGTCATTTCCGCATTCACAAGCGGCCGACCAGATTGGATGCCGTTCTCGTCGATGCGATGCGCGTAATGCAGCCGCTGCTCACACGCCGCCGGCAGCAAGTCCTCATCCGCAAACCGAAGCGTTTGCCAACCATACTGGCGGACCCAACCCGCCTGACGCAGGTTCTGGTCAATTTGATATCGAACGCCAGTAAATACAGTCCGATTGGAACCCAGATCGAGCTCACGCTGGAAAAAATCGATGGCAAGATGATGCGCGTTACGATTGCCGACCGAGGCGATGGAATTCTGGGGAAGGATAAAGAGCAGGTTTTTCATCGCTTTATCAGACTTGGCAACAGCGATGGAACGCAGTATGGTATTGGTTTAGGATTATCCGTCGTGAAAGCCATTATCGAAGAACACTGCGGAGAAATTGGCGTGGAAGACAGGCGAGATGGTGGATCGATCTTCTGGTTCAAACTCCCCATCAACGGACGGCAGACGTGAAGGCTCTGATTGTCGACGATGATCTTGCTCTAGCTGACGTGGTTTCATTCACCATGCGGAGAGCCGGATTCGAAGTCATCGTCGCCCACGACGGTCAAACCGCTTTGGATCGTTGGCGTGAGGCCGAACCCGACCTGATCATTCTCGACATCAACCTGCCGAAACTCAATGGGCTAGCCGTTTGCCAGCGTATTCGTTCCGAAGCTTCGACCCCCATCATCATCCTCAGCGTGCGCGGCGAAGAAGACGACGTCGTTAAGGGACTTGAATTGGGTGCAGATGATTACATCGTAAAACCATTCAGTCCCCGGCAGCTCGTTGCCAGATCTGAAGCCGTGCTGCGCAGATCAGAAACGAAACCGATTTCAAACGCCCCGCTGACGGCCGGAGATCTCACTCTGGATCTGACCCGCAACGAAATCAAGTCTAGTGATAAGGCGCCTATCAGACTGACAAAACTCGAGACTCGCCTGATGGAAATCATGATGATCAATCCCGGTCAGGTTCTCCATTTCGACATGTTGATCGACTCGATATGGGGCCCGGCCTCCGGCGATCGAGTGATGCTCAAGCAGCTCGTCTACCGGCTGCGCCGCAAGGTCGAGCCTGACCCGGCAAAACCGTGTCTTCTCATCACGATCAGCGGCATCGGATATTCGTTGGAAGTTACCAAATAACCGAACAGAAATCCGAGACTCCTCACAGCGATTCGTCAATCCCGTTCATAAATCCGCCTAAAGTTACGCTCTGTTACTGAATTGTTACCCAGGCACAACCGGGCCTGTTACCGCGAGTGCCTACACTGCGTTTGACGAAACGAACCCATCTTGACCGCATATCTGCGTATGAGGAAAACCATCCTGCAGTAGATATTGCAAGGAATTAACGATGCCCAACGAACGAAAAGCGTCGCGCCGCCGAGAACATTTCCTTTCGACTAATATCTTCGCTGTTGATTCGAAGGATTTCTCATGGAGATGATTTCAATACACGCGGTGCTGATATTTGCCGCATTGCTGTGCGCGCTGCAGGCCATCCGCTCGGTACGTCTCCTGACCTCAGCACTATGGCTCGCCGGCCTCAGCGCATTACTTTCCATTCTCTTCTACATTCTTGGCGCCGAACGAGTCGCCGTGATTGAACTCAGCGTCGGCGCCGGGTTGGTTACGGTCCTGTTTGTGTTCGCCATTAACGTTGCCGGCGATCAAGAACTCAAAGGTCGAGAGATCATCCCCATCCCCTTCGCTGTGGGGCTCGTACTGATCGGCATCGTGCTCTTGATCCGCTTCATCGTTCCTTTAGAACCCCCGCTGCGTACTTCTCGACCTGAATCGTTCGTCGAAACCCTATGGGGATTGAGAGGCTTGGACACGCTGGTGCAAATCGTGCTGATCTTCTCCGGCGTACTGGGCTTGTTGGGGATCCTGGCCGAGGCAAAAGCGCCTCTCGATGGTGCCGCCACGGAGGAAGTGGCTGCACTGCGGGAACGTGACCTGCAGGCGCTCGCTCACCAATCCACTGCAGCTACCGAGAGAATTTCGCAGACGACACCCGAGTCATTGTAAGGAGCTAGCGTGAAGGAACAATCGAAGGAGACGTCATGGAACTTTCCTCGTTGAACGTCTTATTTATCGGGGTAGCAGCCTTGCTGGGGATTGGGTTGTACGGCATGTTGGTCAGCCACAACCTGATCAAAATCGTGGTCGCGCTTCAAATTCTGGTGAAGTCCGCTTTGCTGGCGCTGATCAGCGCCGGCTTGGCGCGTGACGAAATCCAACTCTCACAAAGTCTCGCGCTGACCGTCATCGTCGCCGACACGATCGTTGCCGTGATCGGCATCGCCCTCGCCGTTCAAGTACGCCGCCGAATCGGTTCGCTCGACGTGCGGGACATGAGCCAGTTGAAGGGATAATCCATGGCCGTCGTCTTCGTCTCGCTCTGTATTGTTCTACCCTGGATTGGCTCGATCACCGTCTGGCGCTGCGGCAACGATCGACCTGGGTTGCAGCATGCATTGGCCTCTGTTTTCGCCGTCGCAGCAGGAGTAGTGTCGCTCCTGATGCTGCTCGGACCAACGGAGGCCCCCGTGGTACGCATTCCCATGGGAGACTTTTTCGGCGAACTCACTCTCGTACCTGACGGCCTGGGAATCATCCTGGCGATCATCGCATCGGTCGTAGGCAGTCTGGCGGTCGTTTTTTCAATCGATTACATGCGCGGCGATGCACAGCTCGGTCGCTACTACGCCTTGATCCTTTTCTTCATCGGCGCCATGTCGGGACTAGGCCTTTCCGGCAGTATGTTGTTGATGTTCTTCTTCTGGGAAATTACGGCATTCTGCTCTTACGCCCTGATTTCATTCCACAACGACGACCCCAAAGCTGTCGCCGGCGGCGTGAAAGCGCTGATCGTCACACAGTTTGGCGGGATCGGCCTTCTCATCGGCGCGCTGATCATTCGTTCCCACACCGGCAGCTATCAAATCCGCGATTTTCTCGAAACCGCTCCGGCGTTCGAATCGGGTCTACTTAGTGCCATCGGATTTGGGTTCCTGCTTGCAGCCATGGCGAAATCCGCGCAGTTCCCGCTGCATACCTGGCTGCCGGATGCCATGGAAGCGCCCACACCCGTCACGGCGCTCATTCACGCCGCCACGATGGTTAACGCCGGCGTCTATCTGCTGGCGCGCTTCTACCCGGCGTTCGAAGACGTAGCCGGTTGGAAAACGAGCGTGATGATCGTAGGACTGCTGTCTGCCCTCCTGGCAGCGTTGATGGCGACGAGAGCCAACGATATCAAGCGGGCTCTGGCGTATTCGACCATCAGTCAATTGGGCTACATGATCTATGCAATTGGAGTCGGGGGGATCTTCGCCAGCATGTTTCACCTGCTCAGCCACGCCGTATTCAAGGCGCTGCTGTTCCTGGGCGCCGGTGCGGTCATCCACGCCGCCGGTACGCGTGACATGCGGCGTATGGGCAATTTATCCAAGAAAATGCCCGTCGTCCATGCAGCTTTCATAATTGGAGGGCTGGCGCTCGCCGGTCTACCCTTCACCAACGGATTCTTCAGCAAAGAATTGATTTTGGAAAACGGGCTTCTGCGTGGCCCGCAGTGGGCTTTTTTATGCATGCTCGCCGGCGTCGGTTTGACCGCGTGGTACACACTGCGTATCTACGCCATGACATTTCGCGGTCAATCTGACGAAACTCGCCTCGTTCACGCTGCGCCGCGCGCCATGAAAACCTCGCTCATGATTCTCGCCGCAGGCGCGCTTACGACCTGGCTGTTTGCTGCCGGTTTCAGCTCGCTGCTGGCGGAGTCCCTGCCCTATCACGGCATTCACGCAACGAGCAATATCTCGCTCATACGTGAAATCATAAGTGCCCCCTTGACCTACGTCGCGCTGCTTGTGATCATCGCCGGTGGCGCAATCTGGCAGTTCCGCGAGCGCGTGGCAAAGGTATTCCGTATACCCGCACCGGTGACGCAGTTCGTCGATTCGGGCTACGGAATTGAAATACCTTACACGGCCTTCGTGCGTATCACGCAGCAGGCGTCCAGGTTTCTGCGCGCAACGCACAGCGGGCAGCTCAATTTGAATGTTGCGGGTATCAGCGCCGCACTGTGCATCCTGCTGGCACTCCTTCTGGCCGGAGTTTGAGATGGCTTCGATTGCATTTCGTTGGCTCGTCGCAATTCCCCTGATCGCCTCGCCTTGTATCTACCTGGCAGGTCGTGTCGGATTGCGTATGAAGTGGAACAAAGTCGCGCAAGTTGTAGGCTTTGGTTTACTCACCGCGGCCTGGATCCCGTTTCTGTTGTCGGCGAACGACTACGCCGCCTCGGGAACACTCTCACTCCGCATCGGAAGCATCTCACTCCAAATGGACGGTTTGAGCCTGCTCTTTATCGGAATCACTCTGATTCTGGGAACCCTCGTGGCTCTTTTCTCACAATCGTACATAGCGAGGGAAGAAGGACGAGATAAATTCTTCGCCATGCTCGCGGCCATGATCGGCGTGATGATCGGCCTCGCCTGCGCCGCCGATCTGTTCAACCTGTGGATCTGGTTCGAGGCGATGGCCGTCACCTCGTATCTACTTGTCGCCTTCTACCGCGAAATGCCTCATTCTCTGGAAGCCGGCGTGAAGTATCTCGTGCAAAGCGCCGTAGGCTCGACGCTGGTATTGATCGGCATCAGCCTCGTCTTCTCGCAATACGGCGACCTCAATCTTGCTGTGATCCGTCAGAATGCGGCGACCTCCCCCATCCTTCTCGCGGCCGGCGGTCTTTTCATTATCGGCTTCGGAGTGAAGACGGCGCTCGTGCCGCTTCACACCTGGCTGCCCGACGCGCACTCCCAGGCGCCGAGCGGGATCAGTGCCATGCTCTCTGGAGTGGTCATCGAAGCAGGTTTGATTGCACTACTTCGATGTCTGAGTTCACTGTCCGACATTTCATCGACGTGGGGCGCGCTGCTGATGGGCTTTGGCTGCTTGAACATGCTCGCCGGGAATCTTCTCGCACTGGGGCAGAAGCAGGTCAAGCGTATGTTTGCCTATTCTTCCGTCGCGCACATGGGCTACATGCTCCTCGGCCTGGGAATTTCGTATTACACCAACGATCCCAATGGAGCACAGGGAAGCCTCTTTCATCTGATCAACCACGGAATTATGAAAGGTCTGGCTTTTCTGGCTGCCGGATCACTACTCTATGCGCTGCATATCGTGATGGATCGGCATTCGCCCCTGCATATCGAAGACCTGGCTGGCGCCGCCCGGCTTTACCCCATTCCGGCCCTGGCACTCAGCGTCGCCGTACTCAGCCTGGGCGGTCTCCCACCACTGGCGGGTTTCACGTCGAAGTGGCAAATTTTCGTTGCCGGATTCGAGACGAAAAACACGCTCATCATCCTGCTGATCGGCTTTGCGGCATTGAACAGCGTCCTGTCCCTGGCGTACTACGTGCCGCTGGTGAACATGCTCTACAGGAACAGACCTTCGAAAGGAGTGCTTGTCGGCGGTCGCATCCCGTGGAGCATGAACTTGCCGTTGATCGCCCTTACGTTATTGATCCTCCTGCTGGGTGTATGGCCGACGCTCGCCGACGGCGTCACCATTCCGGCTGGACAAGCAGTCATGCGAGGCGTCATCGATGTATCGACCGTTGCACTTCCGTAGTGTTTCGAAGACATCCATGATTCCCGGAACACGGAGCGAACGATGGTTACCCTGATCGTCTATCCAGTCGTTTCTTTCTTGATCTACCTTGGTCTTACTTCGCTTGTATATTTGATTGGCCGTCACCTGGCCGGCGCGGCGGTGAAAACAAACATGAAGTCGAGCACGTATGCCAGCGGCGAGGTCGCGCCGACGAAGATCGCGGCACCCGGATATCGACCTTTTTTCATCGTAGCATTGTTCTTCGCCATTTTGCACCTGGGCACACTCATGCTGGGAAGCGGCGGGACGAACTCGATCACCAGTATCTATCTCGCAGGCTTGATTCTGGCCTTACTGGCTTTGATCCTGGGTTGAAAGGTAGATCGACATGGATACGGACGGCAGATTGCGATGGCTGAATCTCGCCACGATGAAGATGTGGGCGCGGATCAATTCGCCCTGGGTTTTGCATTTCAACTCGGGTTCCTGTAACGGATGCGACATCGAAATACTGGCTACGCTGACGCCCAGATACGATCTGGAACGCTTCGGCGTAAAGCTGCAGGGCAGTCCACGCCACGCCGATGTCCTCCTGGCCACGGGAGCCGTTTCGAGACAGGCGCGCGACCGTTTGCTGCGTATCTACGAACAGATGCACACGCCCAAATTCGTCGTTGCCATCGGTGCCTGTGCGCTGACCGGCGGCGTCTTCCAGGGCTGTTACAACACGCTTGGCGGTATCGATAAACTGCTCCCTGTCGATGCGTACATTCCCGGCTGTCCGCCTCGTCCGGAAGCAATCATCGACGGCGTCGTCAAATTGTTGAACAACCTGTGGGCACCTAAATTGGAGCAGGCGCGCAGCCACACATCCGTTTATGGAGCGCGGGACGATGAAAGATACTGAAAAAATACTGCAGCCCGCTTCTCAACTGCTAGAGCAGTGGATGTGGAAGACCGAGGTGGCGCATCCTGAAACGAACCGCCTGGATGTGCGCCTCAGTACGGTAGATGATTTGATTCCCATCGTCGCCGGTCTCCGCGTCCTTCGGCTGGGTTATCTGAGTGCCATTACGGGCTTGGATCCCGGTATCGAAATTCCCGACTTGGAAGTGCTCTACCACTTCTGTATCGGCGAAGCCATCATTACGCTGCGCCTGAACGTACCGCGATCCGAAGGTCATCTACCCAGCCTGTACGAGATCATTCCCAGCGCAGAATCCTTCGAACGCGAACTGCAGGAGATGTTTGGGATACGTATCGATGGTCTGCGAAATCCATCGCGCCTCTATCTACCGGATGATTGGCCGGAAGACGTTTATCCGCTGCGTAAAGATCTCGATCAAAACAAACTCAGATCATCCATGACTTTGAGAGAAATTTGATGGAAAAACAAACGACAAGGCAAAGCTTCACCGTGCCCATCGGACCGCAACATCCGGCGCTCAAAGAACCGTCCCACTTTCGCATCAGCGTCGACGGAGAGATCGTTACTGACGCCTCCGTACGACTTGGCTATGCGCATCGCGGCATCGAGAAAGCCACCGAAAGCAGGACCTGGATACAGAATCTGTACCTGCTGGAACGCATCTGTGGTATCTGCTCCCACATCCACGGCATGACATACTGCCTCGCCGTCGAGCGCCTCGCCCAGACCAAAGCACCCGCCCGAGCTCAGGCAATCCGCGTCCTCTTTGCCGAACTCGAGCGCATCCACAGCCATCTGCTCTGGCTTGGCGTCACCGCGCACGAAGCCGGCTTCGACACGCTTTTCATGTATAGCTGGCGAGATCGCGAAACGGTCATGGATATCCTGGAGCAGCTTTCCGGCAACCGGGTCAATTATTCCGCCAACGTACTCGGCGGCGTGAAATTCGATGTGGAAGACGCGCATATCGAGCCCATCTTGAAGGGGATCGACTTCCTGGACGAACGAACGCGGTTCTATCTCGAAGTCGTCTCTACAGACGCCTTGTTCCTGCAGCGTACGCGGAACATCGGAACCATGAGCCGGCTGTACGCAGAAGTTCTGGGAACCGTAGGGCCGACCGCTCGCGCCTCCGGCGTCGATCGAGACATTCGCACCGAAGCGCCCTATGCGGCCTACGATCGCTTCCCCATCCAAATCACCCTGGACGATAAGGGCGATCTGGAAGCGCGCGTCCTGGTCCGCCTCAGAGAGCTGTTCGAAAGCTACCGGGTCATCCGGCAGATACTGGCAAACCTGCCTCCTGGCGAACTGACCGTCCGCATGCCGCGGCGCATCCAGCCAGGAGAAACGGTCATTCGAACGGAAGCGCCGCGCGGTGAATTGTTCTACTTCATCCGCAGCAACGGCAGCGACATGCCGGAGCGGGTTAAAGTGCGTACACCGACGATCTGCAATCTGCTTTCGGTCGTTAAGCTTGCCGTGGGGCATCAATTGGCCGACGTGCCGATGATCCTGGCCGGGATCGATCCCTGTTTCTCGTGCAACGATCGTATGGTGGTCATCGATCAGGCGAACCAAATCAGCCGGCGGTGGCAGTGGAAGGATTTGCGACAGCATGGAATTGAACACTATCAGCAGTGAACTGCGCAATCTGTTCGCGTTGGCCGTTTTCCCGGGAGGCTGCTTTCTCATCCTGCTCGGTCTGTCCTACGAGTGGGTGGATCGAAAGCTGTTGGCGCGTTTTCAGAACCGCATTGGCCCGCGTTGGTTTCAGCCGTTTGCCGACACGCTCAAATTGCTGGCGAAAGAAGAGGTGATCCCGGAGAACGTCGATCGGCGCCTGTTCGTCGGCCTCCCGATCGTCGCCCTGACCGGCGCGCTCACGGCCGGCCTTTACATTCCCGTCCTCGGCATGAAAACCACATTCGGTTTTCCCGGAGATCTGATCGTCACACTGTACATGCTGAGTCTGCTCACGCTTTGCATGGGTCTCGCCGGCGCAAATACGCTGGATCGCTTTTCTCTGATCGGAGCCACACGCACCCTGAATCAACTCTTCTCGTACGAATCGCCGTTCCTGCTGGCGCTCCTGGGTCCGGCGTTATTCAGCGGGAGCTGGCAGATCTCCGAGATCATCGCCTCGGCCGGAGGCCGTTGGCTGCTGCTGTCACAACCCGTTGGTTTTCTCGCGGCCATGATCGCCCTGATGGGAAAATTGGAACTCCCGCCCTTCGACGCGCCCGAAGCAGAAACGGAGATCGTCGCCGGAGCCCTGACGGAATATTCCGGCCGCGGATTGGCGCTCTTCCGCCTCGGGAAAGGCGTCGAACTGGTCGTTGGCCTGACGCTCGTCTCCGCACTCTATCTCGGAGGGATTGACGATCCGCTCACATTCTTTATCAAGACGCTGGCACTGCTCGTAATCATCGTCGTGATACAAGCGCTGCTTACCCGCCTGCGCATCGATCAAACCGTCGGACTTTGGTGGCGTTACGGAGCGCTGCTGGTCTTACTGCAGTGGTTCGTCTTGATTTTGCTGCAAGGGAGTGCAACATGAAACTCGCCGCAATGATCGGGGACATCGCCTCCGCTTTCGTCCGTCCTCCGATTACCGAACGATACCCATTCAAACGTCGTGAGATCCCGCTGCGGTTGCGCGGCATGCTTCGTTGGGATTCGGAAAACTGCATCGGCTGCGGACTTTGCGCCAAGGACTGTCCAGCTGCGGCAATCGAATTGATCGTCCTCGACAAGAAAGCGAAGCGCTTCGTCATGCGCTACCACCCCGACCGCTGTACGTTCTGCGCGCAGTGCGTCTTCAGCTGTCGCCAGGAATGCCTGTCGCTGTCGAACACGGAGTGGGAACTGGCGGTCACGCAGAAAGCTGAGCTTATCCGTAACTATGGTGACGAACAAGATGTCGAAGAAGTGTTGGCTGGAGACCTTGCGCGGGATTCTGGCTGATCTCGAAGCACACGGTCGTGAAACGCGATTGGCGATCATCGGGATCGGCCACGAGCTGTGTGGCGATGATGGCCTCGGCGTGGCGATCTCTCAAGCATTGGAAATCGTCTTTCAGAATCACGGCCACGTACAGGTATTCACTGCAGGTCCGGCGCCGGAGAATCTTTGCGGACCGCTGCGGTGGTTTGCTCCCGATCTCGTCGTGTTGATCGACGCCGCGGACGTCGCGCAGAAACCCGGGGATATCCGCTGGCTCGATCTGCAGAAGACCGACGGCGTGAGTGCTTCGACGCACACTCTCCCCCTGCGAATTTTGGCGGATTATCTGATCGCCGAAATCGGCTGCAAGATCGTCCTGCTGGGCGTTCAGCCGGCGAAACTTGCCTACGGGCCGATCTCCGAGGCCGTCGAAGAAAGCGTCCGGACGATCATCCAGGGCTTTCGCGGGCTGCTCACTTTCGAGCCATTCCTTTCCCGCCAAACGCATCGTTCAACGATTAACCGGTGAAGGAGTTTGAATTTCATGTGTCTATACACGGTGGCTAAAAAATCGTTTTCGTCATGGATCGGATCTCTCATCGGCCGCTACCGTTTCGTGGGTCCGACCGCTCGCCGGGATGACTTCGTGTTTGCCGAGATGACCGACGCTGCGCTTCTGGCTCTCGATTACACGACCACGGTACTTCCACCCAAAAAAATCTTGCTGCCCCCAAGAGAGACGCTGCTCGAATTCGAAAAAGGCACGCAGGGCACACGGGTCACGCCGATTTTTGACGATCGAACGACCATCATCTTTGGCATGCACACCTGTGACCTGCACGCCGTTCGACTCGTCGATCGTTTCTTCGAACAGGGTGCTGCGGATCAAACCTACCTGCGTAGAAGAGCGGCCACAACGATCGTCAGCATCGAATGTCTGCAACCGTGTTCGCCGTACTCTTTTTGTAAGAGCATGGGTACGTACACCATTCAGGAAGAATACGACCTGCACCTCACGGACATCGGAAACGCATATGTATGCGAGGTGGGTTCCGATAAAGGATCTGCGCTGATCGATCTGTGTCCGGACGCACGCCAGACCAGGGGGAGCGAAATCATCGAAATGAACCGTACGCTCAGCGAAAAATGGAGTCGCTTTCCCGATCACCTGGAAGCGGATCTCAACACGCTGCCCAGTATCATGACACTCTGCTACGAGAACCCCCTCTGGCGGGAGCTTGGCGAGCGGTGTTTGGGATGCGGTGTGTGCAACATCGTTTGCCCGACCTGCTACTGTTTCGACGTGGTCGACGAGGTCGCGCTCGACCTGCAGCACGGCGAACGCTATCGTATTTGGGATTCCTGCCAAATCGACGCTTTCGCGGCTGTCGCAGGGGGGCACAATTTCCGCCGCGAGCGCTCCGATCGTCTGCGGCATCGCTTCATGCACAAGGCGAAATATCAATACGAAGCTTTGGGATACCCCGGCTGCGTTGGTTGCGGAAGGTGCGCGCAATCATGTTTGGCGGAAATTTCGCCCCTCGACGTGTTCAACCGCCTGCATCACGCCGTCATTCCCGGCGCCGCCATTCATGAGGAGCTGGTCCGATGACGATACCGCTCACTAAAGACGTAAGCAGCGAGGCGCTGTATCTGCCGACGATGATGCCGATCCGCAGCGTCCGCTCCCTTACGCCCCAGGAGAAATTGTTCCAAATTGAGACGCCGGCCGCCGAAACGCTGGGACACACGCCGGGCCAATTCGTCAAGGTTTCCGTCCTGGGAATCGGCGAGGCGCCGATCAGCATTTCCTCCTCACCCAGCCGAAGCACATCGACGTTCGAACTCTGCATCCGCCGTGCAGGATCGGTGACCAACGCCTTGCACGGATTGGGCGCCGGCGACGAAATCGGCGTTCGCGGCCCATTCGGGCAAGGTTTTCCGGTCGATCTCTTTCGCGGGCACGACATGCTCTTCATCCCCGGCGGCCTCGGCCTCGCACCGCTGCGTTCTCTGATCAACGAGGTTTTGGATCACCGCGATCAGTTCGAGCGCGTGATCGTGCTGTACGGCGCCCGGCGGCCTGCCGAACTTCTTTTTCGAGATGAATTGGACGAATGGCAGGCACGCGAAGACGTCGAACTGCATCTGACGGTCGATCAAGCGGAAGACGATTGGCGAGGCAACGTCGGTGTGATCACCACCTTGATCCCCGGCATTCGGCTGCATTCCAGGAACACCATCGCCGTGACATGCGGGCCGCCCGTAATGTACCGCTTCGTGTTGATGGAATTACTGGGCAAAGGCCTGTCGGAATGGAACATCTGGCTCAGCCTCGAACGCCGCATGAAATGCGGCGTCGGCAAATGCGGCCACTGTCAGCTCGATCACCTGTACACCTGCCAGGACGGTCCTGCCTTCCCTTATGCAAAAATCAAATACCTCAAGGAGGCTTTCTGATGATGAAATCCGCTCCGACAGTCGCCTTCTTCGATTTCGCCGGATGCGAAGGTTGTCAGCTTACGGTTCTCGACGCACTGCAAACCCACCCCGACCTGCTTTCGGCTATTGAGATCGTTGAATTTCGAGAGGCGATGAGCGAAAAGGCCGATTCCTATGACGTGGCCTTCGTCGAAGGCTCGTGCACTCGCGAGAGTGACGAAACGAGGTTGAGGCGAATCCGTGACCAGGCGACCATCGTCGTCGCCTTGGGCGCCTGTGCACACACAGGCGGCGTGAACGCCATGCGCAACGATCATGAAATTGACAATTTGAAACGAGTCGTCTACGCCGACGCGTTCGATCATTTCGAAGCGCATCAAACACGTCCGATATCGGAAGTCATCCGCATCGATGCCTTCCTACCCGGTTGTCCGATCGATCGTGAGGAATTCATCCGAGCGGTAAAGGCGCTTTGCCTTGGACGCATGCCTGTGATTCCTGAGGTCCCCGTCTGCATGGAATGCAAACTCAGTGAAAACGCATGCCTGCTTCAGCAGGGAAAACCCTGCCTCGGTCCCATAACGCGTGCTGGCTGCGGAGCCCTCTGCCCCAGTCTTGGCGTCGGCTGCGAAGGGTGCCGCGGAATGATTCCCAATCCCAACCTCGAAGCTTTGGAAACGATATTCTCCCAGAAACGATGCAGCCCACGTGAGCTGCGTTCTATGCTGAGCCTGTTCCTGACGCATCCACTTCAATCCGAAGAGGTCACGGCCTATGAAAGCAGTTAAAACGAAAGCCATCCAGATCGACATTCAGCATCTGACTCGTGCCGAAGGACACGGGAACATCGTCGTCGACTTCGACAACGGGGAACTCAACAAATGCGCACTCGAAATCGTCGAAGCGCCGCGCTTCTTCGAGGCGCTGATGCGCGGAAAGCCCTATCGGCAGGCCTCGCACATCGCCTCCCGCATCTGCGGGATCTGCGCGGTGACGCACGCAACTGCCTCGCTACGCGCCAGCGAAAAGGCACTGGGGATCGTGCCCAGCCCGCAAACCACGCGGCTGCGGAAACTCAACATTCTCGGTGAAATGCTAGACAGTCACATCCTGCACGTCTACATGCTCGTGGCTCCCGATTTGTTGGAAGTAGGGAGCGTCATCCCGCTGGCCAGCTCTGCACCCGAGCTCGTGCTGCGTGCGTTGAAAATGAAAAAAGTTGCCGGAGACCTATGCCAGCTCATCGGTGGACGCCACACCCATCCCATTTCGATGGTTACGGGCGGCTTCACGCATTATCCGTCAAGAGAAAGCCTGGTCGAACTCTATGATCGCCTGGTAGACCTGCGTCATGAGATGGATGCCACCGTCGACACGTTTCAAGACCTCCATTTCCCCGAATTCGAAAACGAGACGGAATACTTGGCCCTCCACACCGAGGGAGAATACTGCCTTATCGATGGAGAGATTATCAGCAGCGACGGTGGTTCCTGGCCGGTCGAGGAATACCTTGAGGTGACAAACGAAACCGTCGTTCACCACTCCACTGCAAAACACTCACGCAACCAACGCCGCTCCTACCTGGTCGGCGCGCTGGCAAGGTTCAACATCAATTTCGCCGACCTCCATCCGAAAGCCCGCTCTGCGGCTTCTGCGCTGGATTTGAAGCCGAAATGCGTCAATCCTTATCTCAACACCGTCGCGCAGATCGTAGAGATGGTCCATTGCGTGGAAGAAGCGATCGCCATTCTTACCCGGATCACGAGAGAAGGCCTGTCAGTCGAACTGCCCGTCGTACAGAAACGTCCTTCGGGCGAGGGTGTCGGCGCCTGCGAAGCCCCGCGCGGTACGCTCTACCACCACTACGCCATCCAGGACGAAACGATATCGTTTGCGAATTGCATCACGCCCACCGCACAGAATCTGGCCAACATCGAAGCGGACATGCGCGCCCTCGTACCGCAGTTCTGCGGACAAGGTAAAGAAACACTCAGCAGGCATTTGGAGATGCTGGTCAGAGCCTACGATCCGTGCATCTCTTGCTCGACACACGCTCTGGAGGTCCGTTTTATATAGAGGAGCCTATCCCGTGGGAGACACAGGATTCGATTCCATGCGACTACTTCAGTATGAAAGTTATCCCATCCAGCAAGCATTTAACACCCCTGGAAACCTTGTGCTTTCGCTGGGCAATCCGATGCGTGGCGACGACGGGATAGGCTCCCGAATCATCGAGTGCTTGAAAGACCATCCGCAATTACCCGAGCACGTGACATTAATGGACGCCTCGATATTACGACCGGAGTACCTGCTCAGCTTGAATTCTTACGGACGAATCTTGATCGTAGATGCGGCAGAAATCGGCCGGCGTGTAGGAGACTGGATGAAGGTCGAAATCAAGACCGACGAGGCAAATCCACATCTTCTCAACAAGATGACTTCCTGCCACGACCTGTATTTGACGGACATGATCCGCATGGGTCTTATCCTCGGTCTCTGGCCTGCGTTCGTTGAACTGTATGCTGTTCAACCCGCTCAATACGATTGGGGCGCTGGTTTAAGCCGGCAAGTTCGAGAGGCCGTCCCACTCCTGTGCAGCGAGATCATTCGCCAGCTCAATTCGCCGTTGTGCAAAGCCGCTCCGGACAAGATCATATGATCCAGAGCCTCTGTTACCGGAATGATACCGAATCGAGACTGCAGTTGTTACTACCCGGGCTTAGATTGAAAAAGAACCACGATACCGAACGGAAATCGATTCACCACGCTACACCCGGATCGGTCCAAACGGAGTAACAAGGAGGCAGTCATGAGCACGGTGATGCAGTTGATTCGGAAATTACGAAACCCGGAGAATAAAATCGTTTTGCAAGCTGTTGCGGAATTGCGGGCCAGGGGCTGGCTCGAAGACGGTTCCCTGAAAGGAATCCCACTCTGCTACGCCCATCTGCAGAATGCGGATCTGTTCAAGGCAAACCTGACCAAAGTCGATTTGCATCAAGCGAATCTGGAATCCGCCGACTTGAGTCTGGCAAATCTGCAAGACGCCAAATTGGCCAGGGCCAAGATGTGTAACGCCAATTTCGATGAAGCCTTCCTCCAGGGCGCCGATTTCTTCAAGGCCAATCTACACGGAGCCCACAACTTGAATGAACGGCAGCTCACTCAGGTAAAACGCCTTTGGGGTGCTATTATGCCGGATGGTGCGTCTTACGATGGACGCTACAACTTGTCCGGCGATTTGGAATTCGCCAGGTGGGGCAAAATCGATATCGCCGATCCGGAGGCAATGGCGGATTTCCTCGGCGTACCGTTGGAAGTCTACTTACGCGGCCAGGAACGAACCCGGCTCGTCGTCGAGGAGACTTCAGAACTGTTCATAGATCTCAGCGAAGAGATGCTGTAATCCTTCAGAAAGGAATTGCGACCATGTCCAAGATTCTGATTATCGATGACGATCCCGATATTGTAACCGCCGTTCACATGGTTCTCGAAAATGCGGGCTACCAGGTGCTCGACGCCGCAAACGGAAAAGAAGGCGTCAAGGTCATCAAGGAGGACCGGCCCAATCTGATCATTCTCGACGTGATGATGGACACGGCCACCGAGGGTTTTCAGTTTGCGCTCAAACTCCGCAATCCTGATCCGGCGTCGGATTATGCGGAATTCAAAGACATCCCCATTCTCATGTTGACGGCTATCCACAGCACGACCCCCTTGAAGTTCGAGCCCGACATCGAATATCTGCCCGTCGAGCTCTTCGTCGATAAACCGATCGATCCGGATGACCTTCTCGGAAAGGTGGAATGGCTGCTGGAGGCGCAGCAGGTATCAACAGCAGAGTAGGAACGGATCTTCCTGGATGTACCGATTCACGAGGGTCGAGAGTGGCGAATCATCCAGAGGGAACGCAGACAGCGAAGGGCTACATTGAGATTGCCGTCGACCGTTCCCTCTCTTCATTTTCCGAATCGGCATCCGAGCCATTGAAGCGGACGAGGGATCGAGATTGCGATGTCTGTGCTAGCTTTCATGCTTTTCCAGAGACGGCGGGGTGACTGAGATGAGTCATTTTCTTCTGCGTTTGCTGGCAGGCAGAATGCAGGTCGTTTTGATCGGATCTATCGTGCTCATGGTCGCATTGACCTTGGGACTCAATGCACTGGCGATCTCTACGGTGATCGATGATTATCTGAAATCCGCCGAAGCCGAACGCATCGATCGCGACATGGATTTGGCGAGCCAATTCTATCGCCTCAAGGCGGAGGACATCACGGACGTCGGCCAACGCATGTCGAAAGACCCTCGAGTGGTACAGGCTCTTCCCGATGCTCTGGAGGGCTTAGCAGAAGCGCTGGCGATACTGGATGAAGAAATGAGCAGGAAGATCACCGTTCCCAATCTCAGCGGCACACACTTTATTGGACTACTGGACGATCGGGGCAGCATCGTCCTGGGACGGGTACTTTGGTCCAACGATCAACTCTCGGATCGGATCACAGGCGGAAATTGGGGGGAACTTCCCATCGTTGAACACGTGATGACCCAAAACACGGCAATTACCGCTACCGAGATCATCCCGGAAGAATTCCTCTCTCAAGTGGGGCTTGCAGGGCAGGCTTTCATCCCGTTGAAAGAAACCCCAAAAGCCGCTTCGACGCCGTATGACCTGCGGGAGGGAACGGCCGGTCTGGCACTCACGAGCGTTATTCCCATCGATCTCGAGGGCACAGCGAAGCGCGTAGCCGTGATCGTTGTCTATCTGTTCAACAATGATTTTACGCTCGTGGATCAAATCCGGGAGACTGCCGGCGTCGACACCGCCACCGTTTTTTACGGCGACCTGCGCGTATCGACGAACGTGCCCGACGAAAGCGGGGAGCGAGCCGTCGGAACACGTGTGTCCCAGGAAGTCTTTGACGTCGTACTCGCCGAGGGCCGGCGATACGAAGGGGAAGCCTTCGTCGTCAACGAATGGTACATTACGCGTTATGAACCTCTGATCGACCACCTCGATCAAGTAGTGGGTATCCTATACGTTGGCGCCAGGAAATTGTCCTTCGATAGCCTGATAGACGCCTTCAACCAACGCGTGATCGTGATTGCCTTCATCTGCATCCTGTGCGCGGCGGTCTTCACCATGCCGATCTCGCGTTTCATCACCCGTCCGATTGCGGAACTCGTCGATGCAAACAAGCGTTTGTCCCGCGGGGACATGAGCGTGCGCGTGCAAACCCACGGCAGAGGTGAATTGAGCCTTCTGGGAGATTCCTTCAACGACATGGTGGAAAAGCTGGACGAGACGCAGAAGAAATTATTCCACCAGGAGAAACTCGCTTCCGTGGGCCAACTCGCCGCCGGCGTGGCGCATGAGATCAACAACCCACTCGGTACGATCCTTCTCCTGACAGACGTGATGTACAAGGAAACACCGGAAGATGACCCACATCACGAAGACCTTGCGGTGGTCATCGAGGAAGCGACTCGTTGTAAAACAATCGTTGCGGATCTGCTCAATTTCTCGCGCCAACAAGATATTCTCACAACGAATACTGACATCCACGCCCTGCTGGAGAGAGTCGTATCGGACGCACGCCGGAAACCGGGTCTCGATCAAATAGAGATCGTGACGCACCTCGATGGGGACGTTCCCAAAATTCAGGCCGATCAGGATCAAATGCAGCAAGTCTTTACCAACCTGTTGAACAACGCGGCCGAAGCAATCGAAGGCAGGGGCAGAATCACGATATCGACGCAAGTGGAAAATGGCCAATGGCTGATCATCAAACTGGCCGATACGGGTTGCGGCATTCCGGAAGCGGACATGGGCAAGCTCTTCACGCCATTTTTCACCAAGAAAGCTTCCGGCAAAGGCACCGGGCTGGGTTTATCGATCGTATATGGCATCGTCAAAATGCATCGCGGCCAAATCCAGGTTCAAAGTAAAATGGGTGAAGGGACCAGCGTTTTCGTATCGCTTCCTATCCAGCACGCGCCCGATAGCGGAAGATAAGTGGAACCGTCCATACAGCACAAATTGAGGTGACGATCTTTGTATGACAGGTAAAGGAAGGATCCTCGTTCTCGACGATGAAGCGGGCATCCGCAGAGCCTGTCGCCGGGCTCTCGAGCCCCAGGGTTATCGTATCGAAACGGTAGGCACGATCGAAGAATTTTCTCGCAGGCTCGATGAAGAATCTTTCGATCTTGTCCTGCTTGACCTCATGCTGCCGGATGGCCGTGGAATCGATTTGCTTCCGCTGCTGAAGGAAAGGGACGAAGATATCGTCTGCGTCATTATTACAGGCTATGCAACCGTAGAATTGGCGGTAGACGCCATCAAACAGGGCGCTTACGACTTCATTTCAAAGCCGTTTACTACCGATCAACTTCTCATGACCGTCGAACAGGGATTGGAGAAGCGGCATCTCTCCCTCGAGGCGAAGCGATTACAGAACATCGAGAAGAAAGCCGAAGGATTACTGCGTGCCAAACAAGACATGGAACGACTCGACGAGATGAAATCGACCTTCATGTTGACGGTGGCACACGAACTGCGCGCTCCCGTAAGCAGCGCACTTAGTCTGCTGCGTACCCTGCTTCATGGTTTGTCCGGCGATATGAACGAGAATCAGTCTGAAATCATGGATCGGATTGAGATACGCCTGGAGATGCTGCTTGATTTGATCAACGATCTGATCGAACTCTCAGCAAGTAAAACGCCGGCGCTGATGGAAGCGCAGGAGTCGATCGCCGTTCAGCCTGTACTGGAAAAGATAATCAATCATTTTTCAACAGAAGCCGAAAGTAAATCGATCTCGTTGAGTCTGCAAGCGCCCACGGATACGGCTTACGTAGAGGCCACAAAAAACGGACTTGAAAAAATCTTTGCCAACCTGATTCACAATGCCATTAAATACACACCCGCCTATGGGCGCGTCGAAATCGCGCTCGAAGATACGGGCGGCAGAGTAAAAATTACCGTGGCAGACAGCGGCATCGGTATCCCGGAAGACGACATTCCGCGCTTATGGAACGAGTTCTTCCGCGCTCATAATGCCCGTGCTTCGGGAATTTCAGGCACCGGCCTGGGGTTGAGCATCGTCAAACAGTACGTCGAGGAGTTCGCTGGTATCGTAGGGGTTGAAAGCGTCGAGAACGAAGGCTCGACGTTCACCGTCGAACTCCCAAAATCGGAATCACCTCCCAATGACCATCTTTAATACGCAGCAAACCAAAAAACGCAGCTCCTAGCATTCGAAACCACCCATTTTCACGCCTGAAAAGCACATAGATAATTTCTATAATTAGTCATTGAATTTTTCTCTGACATTCGTCGGTTGAACGTATGCCCTCTATCACTTCGATCTACGTGAGAAATTTCACATACTTATTTATGAAATTCACAATGTTTCCGGGGTGTTATGCAAGTCGAGCAGATGGTAAATCTAGCTCTGATCCATTTTGCCTGTCTGCTTTCCCATTGCATGACGGGCTATATCCATTTCAGTAAAGAGGTGCCTTATGAGTGTAGGCCAAACCAAGAATGACTTTCTTGCGGAAGTTATCGCCAAGACCCCAGGTGGTGAAACCCTAAAGACCTGCTTGCAGTGCGGTACGTGTGGCGGGTCCTGTCCTTCCGGGCCGGATATGGATCACACGCCGCGTAAGCTATTTGCCATGATTCAGGCCGGCATGAAGGAAGAGGTCCTGCAGAGTAACACACCCTGGTACTGCGTTTCGTGCTATTACTGCATGGCGCGCTGCCCGAAAGATATCCCCATAACCGACATTATGTACACGCTGAAGAACATGGCCGTCGAAGCGAAGTACTACGACAGCAGCGATGCACCGGATTTCTCGGAGAGCTTTATCGGCTACGTCGAAAAATACGGCCGCAGTTTCGAGTTGGGCCTGGCAACTCGCTATCACCTGACCCATAAGCCCCTTTCGAAATTCTCCTACGGTCCATTCGCTTTGGGAATGTTGATGAAGAATCGCGTTTCGCTGACTCCGGAACGGATTGAAAACATCGATCAGCTTCGTGCCATTCTGAATAAAGCAAAGTCACTGGAGGTCGTCTGATGCGATACGGCTACTACCCAGGATGTTCATTAGGCAGCACAGCCGCTGCATATGATCAATCTACAAAAGCAATTGCCAAGCCACTGGGTCTTGAGCTCGAAGAAATTCACGATTGGAACTGCTGCGGCGCTACAGAGTATTTCTCGATTCAAAAGACGGCCGCCTACGCCCTGGTCGCCCGCAACCTCGCGCTTGCCGCCAACCAGGGCGGCTTGACCCAAATTACCGCGCCGTGCAGCGCATGTTATCTGAACTTGCGCAAGACGGACAACTACATGGGCAAGTATCCCGAGATCAACGAACACACGAACGAGGCGCTCGCCGCAGGCGGGCTGTCCTATAAACCTGGCAGCTTGAAGGTGCGTCACTTGCTCGACGTGGTCGTCAATGACGTTGGCCTGGATGCCATCCAGGAGAAAGTGACCAGCCCGCTCAAGGGTTTGCGTCTGGCGCCGTATTACGGCTGTCTGCTCGTGCGCCCGACTCTCGGGGAGCAAGTGGACGACCCCGAGTATCCCACCCATCTCGATGAGTTGCTGGACGTGGTCGGTGCGACGGTGGTCGATTTTCCGCTCAAAGCGCACTGTTGCGGCGGGCACATGACGCAGATCAGCGCCGACACGGCATACGAGCTGATCCGCAGAATCCTGCAGAACGCCGCCGAATACGAAGCGGACGCCATCGTGACGGTCTGTCCCATGTGCCAGTTGAATCTCGATGCGTATCAATCGCAGGTCAACGGACATTTCGGAACATCCTTCAACCTGCCTATTCTCTACTTCACTCAAATCATCGGTCTTGCGTTTGGTATGAAACCAAAAGAACTTGGAATCGGTAAGGAAATCGTCTCGGCTTCCCCACTCCTGTCGAAAATCGGCGCAGAAGTAGAAGAGCCCGAGGCGCGGCCAGCGCGCAGACGACGTGATGACAAATCATTGCCGATGCCAAAGATCTAGGAGGGCAGATGACAGAAAAAGTTGGTGTATACATTTGCCACTGCGGGAGTAACATCGCCGGTGAGATCGACGTTGAAGGTCTCGCAAAGTGGGCAAAAGAAAACCTCGATGGTGTCGTCGTTGCGCGTGATTATAAATTCATGTGCTCGTCGCTGGGTCAAGAGCTGATCGAGGATGACATCAAGAACGAAGGCCTGACGCGTGTCGTGGTGGGCGCTTGTTCGCCGCACCTGCATGGAAAGACCTTCCGCCGTGCCTGCGCCAACGCCGGCTTGAACCCCTACCTCTGCCAGATGGCGAGCCTGCGGGAGCAGGTCTCCTGGGTCACCGAGGACAAGGAATTGGCCAACACGAAAGCCAAGGCACTCATCTCGGGCGCCGTTCATCGCGTTCAATACCAGAAAGAACTTACAGCGACGGAGGTGCCGGTCAACCCCAATACCCTGGTCGTGGGTGGCGGGATTGCGGGCATCCAGGCTTCGCTCGAACTGGCGGACGCCGGTTATCAGGTCTATCTGGTGGAGCGAGAACCTTCCATCGGCGGACACATGGCGCAGTTCGACAAGACCTTCCCGACCCTGGACTGCGCGGCCTGCATTCTCACGCCGCGCATGTCGGACGTCGGTGCCCATCCGAACATCAACCTGCTGAGCTACTCGGAAGTGGAGGAAGTCAGCGGCTACGTCGGCAACTTCGACGTCCGTCTGCGGAAGAGAGCGCGCTACGTCAACGAAGACGATTGTACGGGCTGCGGGATTTGCATCGATAAATGCCCCAAGAAAGTCATCGACGACGTTTTTGAAGCCGGGCTCGGCTACCGCAAGGCGGTCTACCGCCCGTTCCCGCAGGCCGTCCCCAAGTTCCCTGTGATCGATACGGAATCCTGTATCTACTTCGAGCGCGGCACATGCAAGGCCTGCGAGAAGTTCTGCCCCACGGGCGCCATCGACTTCGAGCAAGAAGATACGCTTCTCGACATCAAAGTCGGGAACATCATCCTCGCCACGGGTTTCGATCTCTTCGACACGCGGCGGATACCGCAGTACGGCTACGGCCGGCTGGCGAACGTCTTCACCAGCCTCGAATTCGAACGGCTATGCAACGCTGCCGGCCCCACGGAAGGCAAGGTCGTAATGCGAGACGGGGTCACGCAGCCGAAATCGGTGGCCATCATCCACTGCGTCGGCAGCCGTGACGTACGCTACAATCCGTACTGCTCCGCGATCTGCTGTATGGCCTCCTTGAAATTCGGCCATCTGGTGATGGAGAAAACCGGCGCCGAAGTCTATTCCTTCTACATCGACTTGCGTACCAACCAGAAAGGTTATGAGGAGTTCTACAACCGCCTGCTCGAAGAAGGCATGCACTTCATTCGAGGCCGCGTCGCAGAGGTGACAGACGCCGCCCGGATGCCCGGTGAAGAAGGCAAATTAATCGTCCAGGCTGAGGACACGCTCCTCGGCACGCAGCGTCGCGTCCCGGTCGACATGGTGATCCTCATGGCCGGGCTCGAATCGCGCGCTGACGCACACGACGTGGCTTTGAAATTCGGGATCTCCTGCAGCATGGCAGGTTGGTTTACCGAACGCCATCCCAAACTGGCTCCCGTAGCTACGATGACCGACGGCATCTTTATCGCGGGTACCTGCCAGGGGCCGAAAGACATCCCGGCCACCGTCGCACAAGGCGCAGCCGCCTCAGCGAGTGTGCAATCGATGATCACTCGCGGAAAGGTGGAGATCGAACCGATCGTGGCCACCATTCACGAAGAGAATTGCTCCGGCTGTCGGATTTGCAATGACTTGTGCCCCTTCAACGCCATCGACTTCGACGAAGAAAAGAAGGTCAGTGTGATCAACCAGGCGCTGTGTAAAGGCTGCGGCACTTGCGTCGCCGCCTGCCCCGCCCAAGCCATCTCGGGTGCACACTTCAGCAACGATGAAATCATTGCCGAGATCGAAGGTCTGCTCTTCGATACGGTAAGCGGCAACGGTGCAAAAGCCGCTGAGCCGGCCAAAGACTCGGTGCCAGCTTGAGTGTGAGGAGTATGAATTCTATGAACACAGAAACGTTTGAACCCAAAATCGTGGGCTTTTTGTGCAATTGGTGTTCGTATCGCGCCATGGATTTGGCCGGGACCTCCCGCGTTAAATACGAACCGAATATACGCGTAATCCGGGTGATGTGCACAGGACGTGTCGATCCCACCTTCGTGCTCAAAGCGCTCGCCCTGGGCGCGGACGGGGTCATGATCGCCGGCTGCCATCCGGGAGAATGCCACTACCTGGAGCAGAACTACAAAGCCATGCGGCGCTTTCAGATGCTCAAGCATACGCTGCAACAATTCGGCGTGGAAGATGACCGCGTGCGCCTGCAGTGGGCGTCCGCCGCAGAAGGTGTGCAATTGGCTGCAGCGATCGACGACATGATCGAAAAGGTCCGTGCACTTGGCCCACTGAACTGGTCCGAGAATTATTCTCAAAACGGTAAAGTGGAAGCTGCCATCCAGCAGCTTGCCAAAGAGCACGCCGAAGCCATGGAGGTGCCCGCATGAGTGAAAAAGGAAAACTTGCACTGTATTGGGCCGCTTCCTGCGGCGGCTGCGAAATCGCAGTACTGGGGATCAACGAAAAGATCCTCGACGTAGCTAACGCCTTCGATATCGTTCTCTGGCCTGTAGCCGTGGATGCCAAAGTGCGCAGCATCGAAAAAATGGCCGACAAGAGCATCGACCTGTGTCTCTTCAACGGCGCCATTCGCACGAGCGAACAGGAGTATATGGCTCGCTTGCTGCGCCAGAAATCGAAAGCCCTCGTGGCCTTCGGTTCCTGCGCACATGAAGGATGCATTCCCGGGCTGGGAAACGTTGCCAATCGCGAGGAAATTTTCCAGGTCGCCTACCAAGATACACCGAGTACGGACAACCCGGACGGTGTCCGTCCGCAGACCGAGACCCAGGTCGAAGAAGGCACGCTCTACCTCCCGCTCTTCTACGACACGGTCAAGACCCTCGATCAATGTGTGGACGTCGATTACTACTTGCCGGGATGCCCTCCCGAGCCGGAACGTATCTGGGACGCCATCGTGGCGATCCTGGAAAACAAACTGCCGGCGCCCGGTTCCGTGATCGGCGCGGAAACCACCGTTTGCCACGAGTGTCCTCGGACGCGGTCGGAGAAGAAGATCACGGAATTCAAGCGAACCTGGGAGATCATTCCCGACCCGGATGTGTGTTTGCTCGAACAGGGTCTGGTTTGCTGCGGTATCGCCACGCGTGCCGGCTGTGGCGCTCTCTGCCCGACGGTCGGTTCACCCTGCATCGGCTGCTATGGTCCCAATGAAGATGTGATCGACTTCGGCGCTCGTATGATGACCGCGCTGGCTTCGGTGATCGACTCGGAAGATCCGGAAGAGATCGACCGCATCATCAAAGAAGGCATTCCCGATCCAATCGGAACGTTCTATCGTTTCAGCTTGGCGCACGGCCAACTTCGACGCAGCGCCCTCAGTGGAAACGGTAAATCCGTTCAGGCCTGAGAGGAGAAGTAAACATGAAGCGAATTTCAATTGATCCCATTACCCGACTCGAGGGCCACGGAAAAATCGACATTTTCCTCACCGACGAAGGGGAAGTGGCGAACGCATATTTGCAGGTTCCAGAACTGCGCGGTTTCGAACGTTTTTGCGTCGGCCGCCTGGCCGAGGACATGCCCAACATCACCGACCGCATCTGCGGCGTGTGCCCCGAGGCGCATCACATGGCCTCCACCAAGGCTCTCGACGCGCTGTTTCACGTCGATCCCCCACCGACGGCCAAGAAGCTGCGCGAGTTGTTCTACAGCATCTTCTACGCCACCGATCACACGACCCACTTCTACGCGCTCGGGGGTCCGGATTTCGTGATGGGACCCGATGCCCCCGTCGCTGAACGAAACATCCTGGGCATCATCAAGAAAGTCGGCATGGATATCGCCGGTAAAGTGCTCAAGATGCGCCACGACGGCCACTATCTGATCAAGATGATCGGCGGCCGACCGGTCCATCCGAACTGGGGCCTTCCCGGTGGAGTCAGCCGCGGCATCACCGAAGAACAACGTGATGAGATCGAAAAGCTGGGAAAGGACGCCATCGAGTTCGCCAAGTTCTCGATCCAGCTTTTCAACGACATCGTGCTGGGTAACACGGCTTACGTCGACCTGATCAAAAACGACGCCTTCGTTCACCGCACGTACAACATGGGCACGGTGGACGAGAACAACCACGTGAACTTCTACGATGGCAAGATCCGTGTCGTTGGTCCGGACGGCAAGGAACACGCCAAATACGATCCCAAAGATTACCAGGACTACGTCGCTGAACACGTCGAGCCCTGGTCGTATCTCAAATTCCCTTACCTGAAGAAAGTCGGCTGGAAGGGATTTGTGGACGGTGAAGATTCGGGCGTTTACAAAGCCACCCCGCTGTCACGTCTCAACGCGTCGGACGGCATGGCCACGCCGCTGGCGCAGGCGGAGTTCGAGCGCATGTACGAAACGCTCGGCGGCAGTCCGGTCAACCACACCCAGTGCTCCGTTGCGTAGAGCAGCTCGATCAAACGCGCCCAGTGTGTCGCCAGGGTGTG
>JARRPX010000020.1 GCA_037382465.1 Anaerolineales bacterium
GTGCCCATTCTGATCGTTGGGAATCTGCTTGCTTGCTTATAGTCCAATCTTTCGAGACGCTGCTGTACTCCGGAATCGGGCGGAAGTGACTCAGGCTTTCTTTACTGCCTTCAATAAGCAGGTACCGCAGCTTCCACAAGGCGCTGAACTCACGATCGTCGGATTGCCCTCGTTGGATGATTCATACATATTGGACTATACGGTGAAATCCTGGCTGGATTTACATTACCCGGGAAATGAGATGAGCGTCACCATCGGGGACAGGGTCGCCGGTGTAGAATGTATCGAGTGCATGCAAATCGAGGTGGTAAATACTGGAGATACCAGCTTTGAACTGTGGGTTGGATTTCCCGTAGACGGGAAGCAGTAGTGAATTTGCGGATGAGACACATCGCAGTGATGCAAGGATTTCGAGAGATGACGGCACACAATCGTGGAGGTCAGTATGGACCGCTTTCAAACGAATAAAAAATCCATTCGGGCGTGGGTATTGCGGAGTTTGCTCGTGTTTTCGTTCGCCTCGATGAGCGCTTGTTCGCTCGTTGGGCAGAAGACGACGCAGTGGGATCAACCCCCGGAGATGAGCATCGACACTTCGGCCATCTACATCGCAACGTTGAAGACGGAAAAGGGCGACATCCGTATCGAGCTTTTCGCCGATGAGGCGCCGATGACGGTGAACAACTTCATCTTTCTGGCGGAGCAAGGCTACTACGACGACACCACCTTCCATCGGGTGATCCCCGATTTCATGGCGCAGGGCGGCGATCCCGAAGGAACGGGGATGGGCGGCCCGGGATACAGCTTCCCGGATGAGATCAGTTTCAATTTGCGTTTCGACGATGAAGGCTATCTCGCCATGGCGAATTCCGGTCCGGACACCAATGGAAGTCAATTCTTCATCACTTTCGGGCCCACGCCGCATTTAAACGGTTTGCATACGATCTTCGGTAAGGTCGTCGAGGGGATGGACGTGGCGCGAGCATTGACGCCGCGCGATCCGATTTCCAATCCGGATTTCGAAGGCGATCGATTGGAAAAAGTCGAGATCGAACGGGTATCGGAGAGCTTGCTGCCCACACCAACGGAAACGGCGATCCCCATCGTACCGCAGTGGGAAGCGGGGAGACCACTTGCTGCGCTCGATGTCGAAGCTCGCGAAAACCTCTTCACCGGCCCTCCGGAAATGAGAATCGACGTGAGCAAATCGTACGTTGCATCGATCCAGACCACGCAGGGGGAGATCGTCGTCGAGCTTCATCCGCAGGAAGCGCCGGTGAGCGTCAATAACTTCGTCGTTCTTGCAGAGTTGGGTTATTGGGATCAATTTCCGATCGCCTACGTCGAGCAGGGATTTCTGGTGATCACGGGCTCGCCGCGCGGCACGCAGGACAGTGACATCGGATACACGCTTCCGTTTGAGTCGGGTTTGGAAACCACACCCGGCGCGGTGGGCTTTTTCTTGCGTCAGGATATCCTCGCCGTGAGCGGCAGTCAGTTCTACATCACCATGGTGGCCATTCCCACCATGAATGAGATGTATCCGGTTTTCGGATACGTCACCGAAGGCCTGGATGTGGTCGAGAGTTTGACCGCTGAAGACAGGATCGAATCGATAACGATCGTCGAGGGATAGAGAGGCGCATCATGCCGGATTACGAAGCGGTCATCGGTCTCGAAACCCATATCCAACTGAACACCCAGAGTAAGATTTTTTGTGGGTGCAAGGCGGATTCGTGGGACGACGAGGCGAACACGAATATCTGCCCGGTCTGCACCGGACTGCCCGGCGTGCTGCCGGTTCTCAATCGTGTCGTCGTCGAAAAGGCCGTGTTGTTGGCTGCAGCCATGCAGGCTGATTCCATACAACCGCTTTCGTATTTCGCACGTAAAAATTATCTCTACCCGGATTTGCCGAAGGGATATCAGATCAGCCAATACGACGAGCCGCTTGCGCGCGGCGGTTTTCTCGAGCTTCCACTTCCGGACGGCGGCACTCGGCTGGTGACGATCGAAAAACTGCACATCGAGGAAGACGCCGGAAAGACGGTTTACCAAAACGATCGACGTCTGATCGATTTCAACCGCTGCGGCGTGCCGCTGGTCGAAATGGTCACGGGACCGAACTTGCGTACGGCGGACGAGGTCGCGCAGTATTTGATCCGTTTGCGGCAGCTGCTGCGCTGGTTGGGCATCTCGGAGGGCGACATGGAGCGCGGCCAACTGCGCTGCGATGCGAACGTCTCCATTCGCTCGAAAGGCAGCGAGGTTCTCAATCCGAAGACGGAAATCAAGAACGTCAATTCGATCGAAAATGCCCGCATGGCGGTGGAAACTGAAATTGAACGGCAAATCCGTGAGGTCTCCGCCGGCCGCACGATCGAAACCTGGACGTTACAGTGGGACGAGGACGGTGGAACGCTGCGTAAAATGCGTTCCAAAGAGAGTGAGGCGGATTACCGTTATTTTCGAGAACCCGATCTGCTGCCCATCGTCCTCGACGATGAATGGCGGGCCGAAATCCTGGCCCGCCTTCCGGAACTTCCCCTGGCGCGGCGCGAACGCTTCGTCGAGCAATATAGTCTTCCCTTGTACGACGCAGAAATTCTCACCGAAGAACGCAGCCTGTCCGAGTATTTTGAGGAGGTGGTTTCGATCGTAGGAGACGACGCAAAGACGGTCTCCAATTGGCTGATCAACGACGTACAGCGCATGATCCGGGAGCTTGGTGTCTCTCCTGCCGATTTGAAACTGCGTCCCGCGCACCTGGCCAGGATCATCCAGATGGTTCAGGAGAAGGCGATCACCACGAACACCGGCAAAGACCTGCTCATGAAAGTCGAGCAAAGCGGGAAATCTCCCGAGCAGCTTGTCGCCGATCTGGGGTTGGCGCAGGTCTCCGATGAGGACGTTCTGCGTGAGGTGGCCGCAAAGATCATTGCCGGAAATCCGGAGCAGGCAAAGACGTACAGGGACGGGAAAACGACGATCCTGGGTTGGTTTGTGGGCCAGATCATGCGAGAGACGAAGGGCAAGGCGAACCCACAAAAAGTCCGCTCGATACTCGAAGACCTACTCGCAGAATAAGACACCTTTTTTTCATCGCTCGCGATTTTTGTCGGTTCCTTATGAAAACGATCCGGCCCGCCAATGCAACTGACTCTTCCGAGATCAAGCGCCTCGTGCGCAGCGAACGACTCAATCCGTTGGGGTTGAACTGGAGGCGTTTCTTGATCGCCGAAGATCGCGGCGGCGGCTTACTGGGCTGTGTGCAGGTGAAGAAGCACGGTGGTGAAGCGATGGAACTGTCCTCTCTCGTGGTGACTCCTGTCTGGAGAGGGCGCGGGGTGGCCGGTGCGTTGATCGAATATGTCCAGCAGCGCTCGAATTCACCCTTGTGGTTGACCTGCCGGTCAGGCTTGATCCCCTTTTATTCCCGCTTCGGATTCCGGGAAATCCGGGACCCCGCTCAGATGCCTCGGTATTTCAAACTGACTCGAATCTTCGGAAAGCTGCTGCACTTCGTGGGGACCATCGGGGGCTACCTCGCCGTCATGCGCTGGGATCTTCCTGCCGAATCGAGGCCTTGATTAGGTTTGCTTTAATATAAGCGAACCCCACCTCGAATATGTTTCCTCCATAATCTTGCTGGTCTTGTTGCTTAACAATTGCTGTTTGTGAAAAATTTACCCCCGTCATTTCTCCACAAACGAAGATAGAGTTGCAGCATAATATTGCCGATTGTGGATTTTCGCAATATCTCATTGTAATTTGCGAAAACATAACATACTTGGGAGGGGCTGGGTGCTTGATACACGTGGACAATGTTTTTCCCCTTCAGGCAGAATTTAAAGGACTTAGTAACACTGACTCAATACGATAAAGGTAAACACAAGAACCTGGTTGAAGTACCACAGTGGGCATGAAACACCCGTGATATTGGAGTGATCTGCCATGTTGTAAAATAATGGCACGAGCTCTCAGAAGACAATCGAATTGCTTCGTGTTTTGGCCGGATCGGGAGATTCGCGAATATATGACTGACGCCTCTTGGTACCAGGATGAATTTGAGATTTGCATCTCGTAGCATTTTTCTGCGTAGGCAAGAAACAGTGTTGGTTTTTACCAGCACTGTCCTTCTAACTATAGCCTTCACGATATTCCTCACCATTTCTTCAGAGACCTCCGTAATCGCCGACCGATCGCTGGATCAATACTGGCGTACCACCTATGATCTTTTGGTGCGATCGCCGGGTGCAGTGTCGGACATCGAACGCGAGTTTGGATTGGTCGAGATGAATCATCTGGCCGGAACATCGGGTGGCATTACTGTTGCGCAGTACGGATTGATCAAAGGCATTGATGGCGTAGATGTGGCCGCGCCGATCGCGATGCTCGGTTATGTGAATCGTAATGCACCTTTCATTGGTATCTTCGACCCTCTGCCTGCCGGTGTCTATCGCGTTGCTGTTTCCGCGGCGATATGGGATGGAAGCAGATCCATAGACGCCACGATCCAAGAACCCTATTATGCATTCTATTACCAGGGCAACGAGCAAATACCTTTTTCCGATGAAGAACTTAATCGAGAATTCCGTGAGGAATTGATCCGCTTACAACTGGTGCCGGTAGGCACCTCAGATATTTGGGGCTTTATGATACGTACGCCTTCCTTCGAAGATCAGGCGTTGTTGGCGGCAGTGGATCCGGAAGAAGAAGCCAAACTCATCAACCTCGACCAGATGGTGATTTCGGATGATTACTTGTCCGTTGAGACGTCGCTGACCCACGATCGCAGGGGGTATCCGCTCATTCCGATTCTGGTGAACATACACGATTACGTGAGTGAGACGATCGCCATTCGGATCGAACGCGTGGACGTTTTTAATGAAAATCTCCCACCAGTAGATAGTCTCAAGAATATCTCTGGGCCAGACGAAATCGCTGAAGCGCCGCGCCGGGTTGTATGGGAAGAGACTGTACCGGTAAAACGGGAGTGGACGAACGTGGCACCACTCATGGAAATTGCGAATGGTCAGATAGAAAGTGGCTCTTCGACAACCTCTGAATTCGCGGGCTATATTTACGCACCGGCGCCGGTCCAATACGAAGAGATGAAAGCTATTCCCGAATCTCTCGAAGGGAATGGCCTGGTGTTGGAGGCATTGCCGATTGGTTCGACCTCCACCGAGGAGCATTTTGAACGAGAGGAACTATGGGCGCCCGACTATCAGGAGCTTCTGCAAAGCATAAGTTGGAAACGATCTCCCGAACTGGTCTTCAGGAAGCTCGAGCCCCGGCAGAAGGTCCTTTTCGACGTGTTTATCCGTGGCGTGTATGATGTGGATCCGCTGATTGCGTTGTCCGGCGCTTCACCCAACGAAGTGCCGCTTGAAACGTACTACCCACCACTGGTCACTCTTGTCTATGATGAAAATGGTGAACCTTACCAGGCTCCAGCCACCCTAAGACCAACACTCAACACCGCAGGCTACCTGGTCGCTCCGCCGGACATGCTCATATCGCTCGAAACCGCACAGGATTTGATCGATGAATGGTGCGTGGACTGGAAAACAGTTGAGGGAACGCCATATCCAATCATTGAACCCATTGAATGTCCATCTGTGAGGGACGACATCATTTCGGCCGTTCGGGTCCGCGTCGGGGACATCGCTGAACTTACCCCGCTGGCTCAAAGCCGGATCGAGCAGGTTGCGCAAGAAATCGTTGAACTGACGGGTTTACACGTGGATATCATGGTGGGCTCCTCACCTCAACCCGTGTTGGTTCACATCCCGGGCTATGAAGATGTGCCCGGTTTGGGGTACGTCGAAGAGATGTGGGTCAAAAAGGGGGTGAACACGCTGATCCATACGGGGATCGATCGCGGAGAAGAACTGCTTTTCGGCGTGTTTCTTCTGGCTTTTCTCCTCTACCTGTTCAACGCCATGTTCGTTTCGATCATAGGCAGGCTTCCCGAATTCGGAGTCATGCTAGCCATAGGCTGGCGTAAGCGCACGTTGATCGGATCTGTCATGGGCGAGGCGCTTTTACTGGGGTTGAGCAGTGGTGTTTTGGGCGCGGCGTGTGTCCTGGGGATCGTGCAGGTTTTCGATTTGTCGGTGCCCAGGGAATATATCGCATTGCTGATCCCGTTAGGAGCAGGCGCTTTTTTGCTCGGCGCTTTGCTTCCGGCCTTGCGGGCGGTGCGGTCTTTTCCGGTGCCTGTCATCCGGTCCGGGGAGATCGCGGTGATTGGCCGCGGTTCGGTGAGTTCCAATTTGCTTCGATACATCCTGCGCGGGATGTTGCGGAAACCGCTTCGATTAGTGGCTACGTCGATTGGGCTGATTCTGGCAGCGGCATCGACGGTTTTCCTGGTTATGGTGTTGTCTGAGTTGAACGGCAGTCTGTGCGGCACTTTGCTGGGGGAATGGATCTGCACACAGATACGACCCTACCACATCACCCTGGCAATCGTATCCTTCCTATCCGCGATTTTGGCGATTGGCAAGATGATGGCCACGAATGTCATGGAGCGACGGCGTGAGATCGGACTGTTGGGGGCGCTGGGTTGGCGGCAGGGGACCATTTCGCGAATGATCACCGGTGAAAGTGCGTTGATCGGTCTATTCGGCGGGATCCTTGGTACAGTCTTGTCCGTTCTGATCTATCGAATGATTTTCCCGCCGCAATCGATCGATGTCTTTACCTGGATGCTGGTGTTCGGTCTGGGCGTGGTGCTCCCAACATTGTCGGCGGCGATGGTCACCAGATTCATGGCGCGCAGAACCATACGAGTATTCCCCGGGACGGCACTAAGGGGGGCGGGGCGAGGCAGCCTCATAAAGAATCGCCGTCGCGCTTTCGGATGGATTGGTCTCGCAGCGCTGGTTTCCGTGGTCCTTTTGATTATTTCGTCCCTGGTGTATGCGGACCTGCACGAGGCAGATCGCGCTTCGGTATCGACCCATCTCACATCCATCCCCGCCAGCGCAGTGCAGAACACACCTACGCCGATCTATACACCCGCTCCGACCCCCACAGCGGTATCGACGGAGGATTTGAACCGCTACCATATCGACCTAAACGTCGATGTCGAAGGAAGGAAGATTGAGGGGCATGAAAGAATCGAGTTCACAAATCGAACGGGTGGTGTTTTAAACGCGCTGGCCCTGCGTCTTTATCCGAATTATCCTCGCCTTACGTCTGAAGGTGAGGAACAGGTGGACCATCTCCGCGTGACGAAGCTCACCATCGACGGGGATACGCTGTCCGACTGGTCGCTCACGGCATTCAACACGGCTGTGATTGTGAATCTCGACGATGCCCTGCAGCCAGGTGAGCGCACGACGCTGGATATCTCCTTCGAATTGGAAGTACGTGAAGCGGCCGACGCCCAGGTAGATGCATGGATTCTTCATTCGTTCTATCCCATGCTGGCGGTTTATGATGAGACAGGTTGGCGTCTGGATGTATGCTCGTATTGCACGGATTTTGTCTACAGCGAGAGTGCGCTGTACGAGTTCAGCGTAACTGCTCCGAGAGATTGGATCATCGCGGCGACGGGTGAGGAAGTGAACGCCAGCGATAACGATGGTTGGTCCACGACACATACTTACAACGCAGACGTGGTACGAGATCTTGCGCTGGCAATGAGTCCCTCCTTCCAGGTAAATCGCAGGCAATTCGATGATGTGAATGTATCCTTGTATGCGCTGACGGATCATTCACAAAACGCCATAATTCTTGATACCGCCGTCGAATCATTAAGCTTCTACGGCGACCTTTTCGGAACCTATCCATACGAGAGCCTGGATTTGGTCGTTATGCCGGGCCCGGGAGCTGCCGGGGTGGAATACCCGGGTTTAATCTACCTGTTTTCTTCACAGGAAAGTGATCGATTGCCAATACTGACGGCACATGAGGTGTCCCACCAGTGGTGGTACAGCGCTGTCGGCAACGACGTGTTTCTGGAGCCATGGCTAGACGAGGCGCTTGCCCAATATTCTGCCCTGGTTTTCATGGAAGAAGTCGAGGGCGAAGAAGTCATGCAGCGCTATCTTCGCGATTATGAGGAAGATATCGACCGGCTTGAGGTTCTGCATGGGACAAGCTTTCCTGTCGGAAGCTCGGTGTGGGAATTTGCACCAAACGGGGAAAATTATTATGAGGTTATTTATTACAAAGGGCCAATGTTCCTGCATGCGCTGCGGCTCGAGATCGGGGATGAGGCATTCTTCAGCGGCATGCGCACGTATTTCACGCAGTACAAATATGGCATAGCAACCGGGGCGGGTTTCATCGAAGCCATGCAACGGGCATCCGGCAGGAATTTGCGTGATTTTATGGAAGAATGGCTTGGGCCGATTGGAAGCTGATCTTGCGGGAGATGATCGCTCGAGATCCGTAAGCGTACTGTGATCGAACGAAAGAAGCGGGCCAAATGACAGGAGAAAATACCATAATCGTCGAGACCGAGGGATTGAGTAAGGCGTATGCCAATGGACCGGAGGTATTGGCGCTCGATGACATCAATATGTCTGCGCATAAAGGTGAGTTTGTATCCATAACCGGTCACTCGGGCAGCGGAAAGACCACGTTGCTCAATCTCCTGGGTGCGCTCGATCGACCATCGCGAGGCAGGGTTGAGATCGACGGGATAGACCTCAGCACCATGAGTGGGGATGCTCTGGCCGATTTCAGACGAAGGACGATAGGCTTCATCTTCCAGTTATTCAACCTGGTACCTTTCATGACGGCGCTTGAAAACGTGATGCTGCCGTTGATACCCTATCAACGAGAAATCGATTTCCATCTCGAAACCCGCGCACGGGCGTTACTCAAAGCGGTTGGCATCTCTGAGCGCGCGCAGCACTTGCCGGGTCAGATGAGTGGAGGGGAGCAACAGCGGGTTGCGATAGCTCGAGCGCTGATCAACAGGCCAAAATTAATTCTGGCGGATGAACCAACGGGTAATGTGGACAGCAAAACCGGAGCCGAGATCATGGACCTGCTGCAGCGCCTGCAGCAGGAGCATGATGTTTGCATCCTGTTGGCGACACACAATGATGCGCTGGCGGAAATGGCGGAGAGAGTCATCGCCTTACACGATGGTCGAATGATGGAGAGCAGCTTGTAGCTGGACTGTGCGTTCACCCATAACCTTGCCGCTTGTGCAATCTGGCGGTATATCCCTTCCTTCTGTGTATAGGGAAAAATTATCCAAGAAGAGAGGAAAAAGCAGCGGAATTTCTTCCATAATCAGTAAATTCATAATGACCATCTTATTACAGTGTGTGAATTTCCTGCATATCGTTGCCGAAGCGGGCATATTATTTTTCCGGCATCGGCAATATCAAGTTGAGTGGGATCCGGCATTCGGGATTCGAATTGTATTTTTAGAGTCGTAATCAGTTAGGCTAGCTGAAGATCATGGAAACGAGCGCTAGTGCGCCGGCGAGCACCATGCTGACGGCGCCGATTCGAAAACGGGTTTGCATGGTGAGATTGACCGATTTTCTGAAGCTTTCGACCTCTCGCTGCAAGTCTTCGGGGATCGCATTCATGAATCCTTCTTTCCCCTCTTCTCCTGGTTTGGCCGTGCTGCTAAAAATGAAGGGCCGCGTTCCACTTCGGGAGTATATCCAGAATAGAATGGCGAAGTAGAAGAAGACAACAGCTGCGATTAGCCAGAGAATCCGAAAGGGGTTCATATTTTCACCTCGTTCGATCGTTCAACGCGTCTATGATGTCATTGGTAGACAAAGCATAGGCGTGCTTGAACTTTCACGCAAGCGCTTACGAGCCGCTTGCTCATCCGGGCCGGTGATCGCTGCCGATGGCAAACAGGGAATTCCCTGTCACGGCGTGAAATCGTAGGAGATGAAATCACCAGCCGGGCTCACGAGGGCCGTCAGGCTGCCGCCAATCTGACCTCTCATCAGCGTCCAGGCGCCCATTCCGCCCGATAGACAAAAGAACGCGTTGTTGTTTCTCCAGCGCAAATCGTTACAACTGCCGATCGATGTCGCTGCGCCACCGTCGAGGCCCAACTGCAAATTCAGCGGAGTGCCGAGTGAGTAAACGAAGTGGGTGCTGTCTGGCGACCAGCCCTGCCATTGAATGCCGCCAGTAGCGTAAACCAATTGTCCGCTTCCATCCGCGTTGGCCAGATACAGATCGTAGACGTTCTGCGTACTCGTCTTGCGGATGAAGGCAACCCGCTGCAAATTGGGGGACAAGAGCGGTGCGCTGGAAAACTGTGGGAAGTAAAAATCGCCCCGGATGGTTCCGACGTTGCTCGCCGCTGCCGTCGCCGTCTGTACGCGCCATATCGTACCGGAAGGTGCCGCGTCGAGTGGATCGGAGGACGGGATGGCCACGCCGAAGGCGTCAGAATTGGGAGTCCATACGGGCTGTGCGTAGTATTGAAATTCGCTGTAAGTGATGACGGGCGCGTAAGTGATCAAGTTCGCCTGCAGGTTGCTGCCGTCTACGTCGGCCAGGCCGATACTGTCGGGTGTGAGCAGAACGAGTTTCGTGCCGTCTGGTGAGAGTGTGAAATCTCCGCCGGTGCCGGGCGGAAAAACGATCGTCAAATCACCCGTGTCGCTGTCCAGGCGAACGAGGTCATCGTATTTCGCTAATCCCGGACCCTCCGAGGGAACGGCACGAGTGTTGAACATCAGCACATGACTGCCGGGTATGAATGCAATACCGGCGGTGTCGTTCCGGCTGAACACCGGATCTAAAGGGTAGAGGGCGTCGATCTGCGCCGAAGTCAATAAAGCCTTCTCGCCGCTGCCATCTGAATTAACGGATCGGATTTCAGGCAGTTGTTCCGGCCCGATGCGGCGGATGAAGGCAACCTTCTGGCAGTCGCTCGAGATCATGACTTGACCGGCGTCGCCGCTGCTCGTGAGCTGTTGGGGCGGGTTGGCGGCTTCGAGCAGCCATACGTTACCCGCGTCGGTGTAGACGATACAGTGTCGGTTGGAAACGGCGGCTTCGGGTGAAGGATGTTCGGCGGGTTGTGTGTCTCCCGAAGGAAGCTGGCCGGATTGTGTTTCGGCCGGGGCTTGCTTATTCTCGACTCCAGATTCTTGTTCGGCCCGAGCCGTCAGTGTCGCTGCGACCGCATTTTCCAACAGGTCTCCCGGTGGAGGGGTTGGCGTCTTGGCGACGGTGCAAGCTGTCGCGACGATCAGCAGGATCGTAAGGGCAAACATCAGACGTGGTCTGTGCATGGCTGTCTCCGCAATTCGGATATCGGCATTATACTCGCAGCCGGAATTATCGCAGCGTTGATCTTGAAAAGGCGTCGAGCTTTGCTCGACGAATAGGGCCTAATATTCGTAAAAACCTTTGCCGGACTTGCGTCCCAGTTGACCCGCATCGACCATCTTGCGCAGCAGCGGCGCTGGACGGTATTTATCGTCGCCGAGATCGTGATGCAGCAGTTCCATCACCTGAAGGACGACGTCGAGTCCGATCAGGTCGGCCAAGGCCAACGGACCCAGCGGGTGGTTCATGCCCAACTGCATCACGGTGTCGATGGCCTGCGGCGTTCCCACCCCTTCCATCAAGGCGAAAATGGCTTCGTTGATCATGGGGCCGAGGATGCGATTGGATATGAAGCCCGGTGAATCCAACGCCTGGACGGCCTCTTTTCCCATCTTGCGAGCGACCTCGAAGACGGCCTTGGTGGTGTGATCCGAGGTGAGCAAGCCGCGCACGATTTCCACGAGCTTCATCAGCGGCACGGGGTTGAAAAAATGCATGCCGATTACTTGCTCTGGCCGTTGGGTGGCGGCGGCGATTTTCGTTATCGGAATAGAGGAAGTGTTCGAAGCCAGGATCGTTGTCGGGGGAGCCAGTTCATCGAGGCGGTTAAAGAGATCGAGTTTCAGATCCACGTCTTCCGGGGCGGCCTCGATAACCAGATCGGCCTCAGCGACGGATTCCAGGTCCAGTGCGGTGTTCACGTCCGATGCGGCAAGCCGCTGTTTTTCGTCGATCGTTCCCTTTTCGACGAGCTTGTCCGTCGACTGCTTGATGGATGCCGTGGCTTTCTGCAGCGCCGCGGAATCGACATCGGTCAGCGTAACCCGGTATGCTGCGATTGCCGCCGTTTGGGCGATGCCGCTGCCCATCGTGCCGGCGCCGACGACCACGATGTTCTCGATTGCCACGTTATTTCTCCCCTCTCGGAAACGCTGTTTGCGTTCGCGCTGTTTCTATCCTTCGGCTTCGAGTTCCACGGCCATGGCGACGGCCTCTCCGCCGCCCAGGCAGAGCGCGGCGATGCCGCGCTGAAGATTGCGGTCCCGCAACGCGTAAAGCAGCGTCGTGAGGACGCGTGCGCCGGATGCGCCGATGGGATGTCCGAGGGCGATGGCGCCGCCGTTTACGTTGACTTTGTCCCAGTCCCAGCCGATCTCTTCCAGCGCCGCCCCGTCGGCGAGAACTTGTGCGGCGAAGGCTTCGTTCAATTCGATCAAATCCACATCCTGCAGCGTCCAATCTATTTTGGCGAGCAGCCGCGGAATGGCGTGTGCCGGTGCGATGAACAAGGATTTCGGGGGAACCGCAGATTGTGCGTAGCCGCAGACCCGCGCCATGGGCGCCGTTCCCATCTCGTCGGCTTGCCGGCGGCTGGCGTAGACGACGGCAGCGGCGCCGTCGTTCAACCCCGGTGCGTTGCCGGCCGTCACCCTGCCGTTGGGCGTGAAGGCCGGTTTCAGGGCGGCCAGCTTCTCCAACGAAGTCTCACGCCGCGGCGTCTCGTCTTTTTCAACACGCGTCCGTGTGCCTTTCCTGCCGGGCACCTCGACTGCGACGATTTCAGCGTCGAACTTGCCGTCGTCCATGGCCGTGACCGCTTTTCGATGGCTTTCTACGGCCCAACGATCCATCGCTTCGCGGCTGATGTCGAATTCTTCGGCGATCCACTCAGCGGCCATTCCCATGACCCAATCTTCGAAGGGATCCCACAATCCATCGTGCAGTAGGGCATCCGTAAGTTCAGCATTGCCGTAACGCAGTTCTCCGCGCCTGCCCCGTACGAGGAAAGGTGCGTTACTCATGCTTTCCATGCCCCCGGCAACGATCAAGCTGGCGTCCCCCGCTTTGATGGCCTGGGCAGCGAGCATGCCCGATTTCAAACTCGATCCGCATACCTTGTTCACCGTCGTTGCACCTACCGTTGGTGGCAAACCGGCGAAGATGGCCGCTTGCCGGGCCGGAGCCTGGCCGAGGCCGGCTGAAACCACGTTGCCCATGAGCACTTCGTCGATTTGCGCCGGGTCCGGAATGCCGGCGCGTTCGACGGCTTCTCGAACGGCAGCTGCACCAAGCTGCACGGCAGAAAGTGGACTCAGTACGCCCTGAAAACGGCCCATGGGTGTGCGCACGGCACTCAAAATGACGGGATCAAGCTTGTTTGTTGCTTCACTCATACACTACCTCTTCAATGTTGGGGTTTGTTTGGCATTTGGAACGAGGATCGTTAGCCACGCAGATCGGAACTCAATTTCACCCACGCCGCATGAAGCCGCCGGTACGTCTCTTCCAATGACTCGGGCAGAACGCGCGTGTCTGCGCTGGTGGTCATGAAGCTGGTGTCGCCCGTCCAGCGCGGCACGATGTGCACGTGGATGTGCTCTGCAATGCCGGCACCGGCCGCCTCGCCAATATTAATGCCGACGTTGAATGATTCGGCGTTGTACACCTCGCGCATGACGGCCAGAGTCTGGGTGGTTAGCTGCATCAGTTCGTTCCGCGTCGCTTCGTCTAAATCTTCGAGCGAGGCTTTGTGCTCGAACGGCACGACCAGCGTGTGGCCGTTGGTGTAGGGGAAGCGGTTGAGGATGACGAAGGTCTGTCGGCCGCGATGTAAGATCAGGCTCTCCGAATTGTCGTCCATCGCCGCACGGCTGCAGAAAATGCAGCCTTTCTCCTTAACCTTTCCTTCCACGTAGTCCATCCGCCAGGGAGCCCAGATTCGTTTCATGCTTCGACGGATGGATTCTATCAGAGAATAGCCAAATGGAAAACGTCATGGCATGCATCCTGCACCAGCGAGTACAATTGGAGTATGACGATTGCTGCTGATCTGCGTGCCAGACTCCCGATCCAGGGGTTGGGCGACCCGTTCTTTTATCACGAAACAATCGCTTCGACGAACGATGAAGCCCTGGAACGGGCACGCCAGGGAGCTGCCCACGGGGCGTTGGTCTTCGCCGAGGAACAAACGGCAGGCCGCGGCCGCGCCGGTAGGCACTGGTTCACGCCGGCGAAAAGCGCCCTGGCTTTCAGTTTGGTGCTGCGACCGCAGCTGGACGATTCACAGGAAGTCTTCGGGCTTGCCGGCCTGGGCGCCCTGGCGGTAGTGAAAGCCCTCGAGACGTGGACCATTCGGGCGGCCATAAAATGGCCCAACGATGTGTTGATCGACCGGCACAAGATCGCCGGCATCTTGGTCGAGACATCCTGGGCCGGAGTGGAACTGGAGTATGCCGTTATGGGAATCGGCATCAACGTGCAGAGGCAGTCGGTTCCTGCGAAGGATGCGCTGGACTATCCGGCGAGCTGCATCGAAGCCGCCGTGGGCAAACGAGTCGATCGCTACGATCTGTTCATCGACGTCCTAGAATCTCTTGCATATTGGTACGAACGATTGGGCAGCGAGGAGCTGATCGACGCGTGGCAGCATCATCTGGCGTTTCTCAACCAAACGGTTGTCGTGCGCGATACAACCGGGGAACGGACCGGTGTGTTGTGCGGGATGACCGTGGACGGACGGCTGCGTTTGGAAACGCCTCAGGGAGAGCAGTTTCTTGCAGCCTGTGGAGATGTACGTATGCGTTCGGTTGACACAAACTTCAAATCGGCTACACTTGGCGAGTAAGGTTTGCTCCTTCAGGGAGGGCAGGTATGTTCGACAATTTACGTGAATTAACTGACGGACCGATGGAATACGAGGAGGAGCGCAAACGCCTTTTCGATGTCGAAGAACAGATCGCTCCTGAACGACGGATTTTTGGCATGACGTCGGGCCAACGGTTGGTGTTGGCGGTACTCTTGATGGCTACGGTGATGGTTATGGGAGCAGCTTGTCTGTTGGTGACGGGAAAAGTCTGGTATTGACGTATTTTCGATCGCGGCGTACAAGTTTCAAAGGGCGCATGTTCATGCGCCCTTTGTTTGTTCTCCAGGATACTCCGAGCTGCGTTACCGGCTCTTCGCTTCTAATTTCTCCGGTTCGTTCCACTCATTCTCTCGAAATCCATTTCTAGCCATCGCTGGGCTTGAGGGTCAGGTGGGCTTCGGAAGCCGCAATTACGTCTTGTTTGGCCCACAGCATCGCGTGGTATTGGATGTTGCGCCACAGGTCGATCATGTCATCGTAGTGCGTGTGGAACGCGTGACCGGATTGACCGGTGGTGTGAATCGAAATCGAACGGCTGAAGTCGGCCAGATCGATGATCTGCCGATAGGACGGCACGATGGCCACGTCGTATGAATTGCCCAGATCGTATCCCGTGTTGTTTACGGTAAAGAACGATCCGTCCACTTCGACCGGGCCGCGGTTGAAAATCGCTTCGATCAAGCCGATCCCGCTCTGCCCCAGGCTTTGGTTTTCGAATGTGGCCCGATGCAGATCGCCCCAGCGCCACTTGGACATCGACTTGCCCAGCGACTCGCTGAGTTCGTCCACCGCGGCTTCGAGCGCGCGGAGCAGGATGCTTTCGCGGTTTTCGACTTCCTGCGTGTAAACATCGTCGAACCAGACTGCGTCGGCGTTGGGCAGCGTGTTGACCAATGCGGTGAGCAGCGAGGGACGGGCTTTCTCCAGCAAACGCTCGCCCAACTCATCGCCATACACCTGGTCGATCATGTGGATACGCAGCGTTTCGAACAACGCGGCCGCGGCGCTCTCCCGCACGGTCCGCCCATCCCATTGCCGCAGCAAGTCCACGGCTTCCGACAGTCTCGCCTCCGCCGGATCCAGTTCGAGGATGTAAGGCAGGACGTCCTCCACGTAAATCTGGTTGTCGTTGCCTTGCATGGATTGGATGTATTGGATCGAGATCGAGTCGTTCGCTTCGATCATCTCCACGATGCGGCGGGCGCGGAAGCCGGGCGCCCAGTCTACGGTGATCGTGTAGGGGTATTCCTCGCCCACGACGGCATGATTGGCGGTGGCGACGTAACCCTTCTCAGGATTGAAGGACCTGGGCAGTTCGTCGAACGGAATGTAGTCGACCCACTCGTAGTCGCCGCTCCATCCGGGAACGGGGATCGATCCGTCTCCGCTGGCGCGGATGGGAATGCGTCCCGGTGCCTGATAACCGATGTTGCCGTCCACGTCGGCGTATACGAAGTTCTGGCTGGGTACGTCCCAGTAGCGCAGCGCGTCGCGGAATTCCTCCCAGTTCTGGGCCAGATCGATGCGCAGGACGCTCTCCATCAACCGCGAGGGCTGCAGCGCGGTCCAGGAGAGCGCCAACGGCTGCCAGCCGAAATACCATTGATCCTCCGTGCCGCCGGCGACGTCGTTGATGATCGGTCCGTGCTGCGTGATGCGCACGTTGACGACGATGGGATCGTCATCTCCGGCAACATTGATTTCTTCCTGGATCAAATCCATGTCGAGCCATTCGCCGCGAAATTCGTACTGGTTGGGATTCTCGGGGTTGATACGTTCGATGAACAAGTCCTGCACGTCGGGACCCAGATTGGTGACTCCCCAGGCGATGCGTTCGTTGTGCCCGATGATCACGCCCGGTGCACTGGCGAAGGACGATCCGACCACATCGAACGGGCACTCCGGTCCGACGGGTTCGCAGTGCAGGCCGATCTCGTACCAAATCGAAGGCATCTGGATGCCCAGATGGGGATCGTTGGCCAGGAGCGGCATTCCGGTTTCGGTTCGCTCGCCGGAAATGACCCAGTTGTTGCTTCCCAGGCTGAATCCTTCTCCGAATACGTTGAAATCATATGCGGCCGCGGGAATCGAGTCCAGCGTCGCGTTCGTCAGGGTTTCGGGTACGATGACCGGGTAGTCGCTGTTGTAGGCGGGAATGATTTCCGCAACGGCGTCCGTTCCCAGGCGCGCGGCGACGTTGGCGCGCAGCAGTTCCATGTTCTGGTTGCCGCTCAAATCCCAGGCCATGACCTTGGCCCAGGTCAGTGTATTGAGCACGGTCCAGGGCTCGGGCTCGATTTTAACGCCCGTGAGTCCCAATATCGTGAACTCGAAACTCAAGGGTTTGGTTTGCGTCTCGAGATAGGCGTTGACGCCTTCCGCATAGGCCTCCATGACCGCCAATGCCTCGGGCGACAGAAGTTCGACTTCTTCTGCTGCCGCACGATGCCATCCCACCGTGCGGATGAATCGATCGCTTTCCAGCGCACTCGGCCCGAGGATTTCGGCCAACCGTCCGCTGCCGATGCGGCGCCAGAATTCCATCTGCCAGAAGCGGTCTTGCGCGTGAATAAATCCCTGGGCCATGAAAAGATCGTGTGTGTTGGCGGCGTAGATGTGGGGAATCCCGAAGGAATCGCGGTAGACCTCCACGGGCGTCTGCAGGCCGGGGAGTTGAATCACTCCTTCGGTTAGCGGGAAAGACTGGCGACTGCTGATGTACCCTGCGATGACGAGCGCAATTGCGAGCAGGATGATGATAATCATGAAGATAATCACGGACTTTCGTACACGAGCCATAAAAGCCTCCCTTCATGCGTGACTGTCTAGTTTGTTGATCTGATTGTATATGAGAATCCCCCAATATTCATCCGTTGGAACACAAAGTCCGTTCGGGGGTTTCTGCGTAATTCGACGATTTTGGACGTGACGCAGGGCAGGAATCGCGTCAAATCGATCCCTTTCGCAGCCCGTATTTCGACGCACGGGGGATGAGAAAGTAGTCTGAACGACGGTCTAGGGGTATAATAGAAACGTTCCCGCTGCAGGCGGGTTTTCTGTGGATTTTGACCATGTGAAAGTGGCAAACGCAATGGAAATTGGAACCATACGACAAGTAGATATCGACGATCAGATGCGCGACGCGTACCTGGATTACGCCATGAGCGTGATCGTGGCGCGGGCGCTGCCCAACGCGCGGGACGGGCTGAAGCCGGTCCATCGCCGCATCCTGTATGCCATGCACGAGATGGGGATTCGGGCAAACACCCCCTATCGGAAATCGGCGCGGATCGTCGGTGAGGTTCTGGGGAAATACCATCCGCACGGCGACCAGGCGGTGTATGACTCGATGGCCCGCATGGCGCAGGATTTTTCGATGCGCTACATGTTGATCGACGGGCAGGGAAATTTCGGTTCGATCGACGGCGATCCGCCCGCAGCCATGCGCTACACCGAAGCCCGGCTGGCGCGCATGGCCCAGGAGCTGCTCGTAGACATCGATAAAGAGACGGTGGATTTCGTCGACAATTTCGATGGTTCTCTCCAGGAACCGGTCGTGCTCCCTGCACGCTTGCCCAACCTGCTGCTCAACGGGGCTTCCGGCATCGCCGTCGGCATGGCGACCAACATCCCGCCTCACAATCTCAACGAGCTTGCAGAGGCGATTCGCTACGTCGTAGATCATTACGATAACCTCGACGACGTCACGGTCGACGATTTGATGCAATTTCTTCCCGGGCCGGATTTCCCGACGGGGGCGATGGTCGTGGGAACGGAAGGCATCAAACAAGCCTACAGCACGGGAAAAGGGCGCATCGTCATGCGCGCCTTTGCGAACATCGAAGAGCACGGCAAATCTCGTCACCGCATCGTGGTCACGGAAATTCCCTACCAGGTGAACAAGGCCAGCTTGATCGAACGCATCGCCGATCTGGCGCGTGGAGGGCGGCTTTCCGACATCTCCGATCTGCGCGACGAATCGGATCGACGCGGCTTGAGCATCGTCATCGAACTGAAGCGCGGCGCCCAGCCGAAAAAAGTGCTCAATCAATTATTCAAGTACACACAGCTGCAGACGACGTTCGGCGTGCAGCTGCTGGCTTTGGTGGACGGCGAACCGAGACTGCTGTCCCTCAAGCGTGCCCTGCAGCTCTACGTGGACCACCGCTTGACGGTGATCACGCGCCGCTCGGAATTCGAGCTCGCAAAGGCGAAAGCGCGCGCCCACATTCTGGATGGTCTGATCATCGCGCTCGCCAATCTGGACGACGTGATTCAAACCATTCGTAAATCAGCGGATGCGGATGTCGCCAAAGAACGCCTCATGGAACGCTTCAAACTGTCGGAAATCCAGGCCCAGGCCATCCTCGACATGCAGTTGCGGCGCCTGGCGGCGCTCGAGCGCGAGAAGATCGAACAGGAACATAAAGAAGTCCTGGAACGGATCGCCTACCTCGAAGACCTGCTGGCGAATCCGAAGAAAATGTACACTTTGATCAAAACGGACCTCGACGAGATCGTAAAGGATTACGGGGATGCGCGGCGCACACGCATTTCCCCCGATGCCAGCGAGGATTTCAGCGAGGAAGATTTGATCCCGGACGAGTCTGTGTTGATCAGCATTACCGAACGCGGCTACGTGAAGCGGGTCGCTGCGAAGACATACCGGCGCCAGGGGCGCGGTGGACGCGGCGTGCAGGGGCATTCGATACGCGGCGAAGACGAAGTCATGATGCTCTTCCCCGCACGTTCCCTGGACACGGTGCTGTTCTTCTCGGACCGGGGAAAGGTGTATTCCGAAAAGGCCTATCAGATCCCGGATGCGGATCGAACGGCGCGCGGCATTCCCATGGTAAATATTCTGGCCTTGTCGCCCGACGAGATGATCACCGCAACGGTGACCGTTCCCGATTTCGAGCAGGCCGACTACTGCACCATGGTCACCCGCAACGGCAAGATCAAACGCGTTCAGTTGGCCGAGTTCGCCTCCGTGCGGCCTTCCGGTCTGATTGCGATCGGACTGGAGGAGGGGGACATGCTGGGCTGGGTGCGGCTGACCAGCGGGGACGACGAGTTGATTATCGTCACCGAACGCGGCCAGGCGCTGCGCTATCACGAAGAAAACGTACGGCCGATGGGACGCCCGGCCATGGGCGTCAAGGCGATCAATCTGCGCAAGGGCGATTTCGTCACCGGGATGGACGTCGTCGATGCGGACGGTGAGTTGCTCGTCGTCACGGCCAACGGCTACGGCAAACGCACACCGGTGGATGAATATCCCAGCAAGGGAAGGGGAACGGGCGGGGTGATCACCTTGAGCCGCGACAAGATGTCGGTGACTGGGCCGATCGCATCTGCACGAATCGTCCATCAGGACGACGACCTGACGATCATTTCCAGCGGGGGCATCGTGATCCGCACCAAGATCAAACAGATCAAGAGCGCCGGCCGGGCAACGATGGGCGTGCGCGTGATCAACCTCAAGGAAGGCGAAACCGTTGCTTCGGTTGCGCGTACTTCGGCCAAAGATCTCAAACAAGCAGGCGTGGAGTAAAGCGAAGCGGAAAGAATGGGAAGCATATCAACCTCCCACGCATGATCTGCGTGGGAGGTTTTGTTTTTCGCTGCGTAATTTCCCTATTTCAGTGTTTTACCCCGCCATTGGGCGGAATGCTGTTCGCCGTCCAGGCCGATCAGTCGGATTCCCATCTCGCGCAGCCGGTGAGAGTCGGCGCTGCTGACGTAAGTCACCCGGCCTTCTTGATCCGGCGGAGCGGCCAGGCCGTGTTGGTCGAGGATACGCTGGGTCTGGCGGGCGATCGCGGGGGAGGGATCGATGACGTTGACCTCAGGGCCGGCGATGTTCTCCAGAACGGGGATGATGAAGGGATAGTGCGTGCAGGCCAAGACCAGCGTGTCCACGCCCTCGGCGAGCAGCGGCTCGACGGCGTTTCTCAGGATGCGGTGCGTGGCGATGCCGTCCAGGTCGCCCGCTTCGATGCGTTCGACCAGGCCGGGCAAGGTTTGCTGCAGGACGGTGACGTTGTTTGCGAAGCGTTCCACCACGGAAGCAAACAGTTCCCCCTGAAAGGTGGCGGAGGTTGCCAGCACACCGACGACCCGGCTTTGCGTCGTTTGAGCCGCCGGCTTAACCGCAGGTTCCATGCCGACGAAGGGCGTATGCGGGAAAACCCGGCGCAGATGATGCAGTGCGGCAGCCGAAGCGGTGTTGCAGGCGACCACGATCGTTTTCGCGCCGCGGTCGAGCAGATAGCGGGTGATCTCCTGGGAGAGCTCGCGCACCTTGAGTAGCGTACGATTACCGTAGGGAACGTGAGCCTGGTCGGCAAAGAAGACGACGTTTTCCTGCGGCAGCAGTTCGTGAATCTGATGCAGAACGGAAAGTCCCCCAACGCCCGAATCGAAAAGCCCGATAGGTCGTGGGTCCATTGAGTCGAATGCGCTATCCCAAGCTGAATTTAAGAATGATCGATTGCTGCATCTCGATCGAAATCACGGCGTGTTTTGTGCATTGTACACCGAAAAGCGGCCAATCTACATGCCGGTTTATTCGAGTCGAACCGCGAAATAGGTATGCGAACGTTGGTTTTAATTATGGGGATGCACAACTCGGATCGGCGGTGTGCCGGGAGAAAAAAACGGTGCGGGTCGCGACCCGCACCGTTTTGATGCTTGTGTGAATTTACGATCGTTTTTCCTTCAAGCGGGCTTGCTTCCCTGAACGCTCGCGCAGGTAGTACAGCTGTGCGCGACGTACGTGTGCACGGCGCTGAATGGTGACTTTTTCCAGTCGAGGGGAGCGCATGAGGAAAGTGCGTTCGACGCCGATGCCGTGTGTGGCCGTGCGCCGGACGGTAAAGTTGGCGTTGTTGCCGCCTTTGCGCACACGAATCACGGTTCCGCGAAATTCCTGAACCCGTTCACGATCGCCTTCGGTAATACGTACGAACACCGTCACGTTATCTCCGGCTTGGATGTCGGGGATTTCCGGGTTGACGGGCGCTTCGATGGATTTAACAAGCTCGTTCATCTCGATCTTCCTTCTCTGTTGAACATACACCCGCCGCCCATCGCTCCCGGGCGGCGCAGGCAAAAGTATACCACATTCGATTTGGAGAGGGCTAGAGTAATCTACTTCGTTCTATAAAGGTCAAAACTGAAATCCGCGGATCCATAATCTAAAAGGGAAAGTATTGGTACGTGAGCAACGGAATGGCTTGCGATCGATAATTTGAGTCCCGCGGTGATTGCAGATATACTACTACGTAGGTTCTATTCCTGAATCAATTGCCCGTTTGCGAAATTTTGCGTACTGAAATGCAGATACGACATCCGAATTCTAGACTCGTCCACCGTCTGAGCCTTGTTGCAGGCATTATAACGAACCTGCAGTGCCAGCCGGTGATTGGGTCCAACACGATGCCCGGTGATGCGAAGCACATTGTCTGTCCCTGACATTCCGGAACCGGGAAAGAGCTCTATCTCTCCTGGGAACTCATTCCATGCGGAGGAGGTTCAGAATGCATCCGAACAGAAATACTGCAAGAATCGTGGGGATCTTGTTTCTTGTCGTCAACATTACATTTCTGGCCGGTGCGTTGCTTCTTGACTCTGTTCTAAGTGCGCCTGATTATCTCATCAGTGTCTCCGAACACCACGCTCAATTGGCGTTCGGGGTGCTGCTCGAGCTGGTAAACGGTGTCGCCTATCTTGGTATCGCCATGCTGATGTATCCAATCCTGAAGCGATACAGCGTCAGCATGACACTCGGCTACGTCGCATTTAGAATCCTCGAGTACGGGGCGCAAATCCTTGCTGACCTCAGCCCGCTGTCACTGCTGAAATTGAGTGAGGAATTTGTGAAAGCAGGCGCTCCAGAGGCGTCTACCTTCCAAACCCTGGGCACGCTGACCATGGCAGATCGTGATTCGGCCTTTCTAATGGTTTCGATCACGTTCGGACTCGGGGCGTTGTTCTTTTATTGCGTGTTGTATCAATCGAAACTCGTCCCGCGTTTCATATCGATTTGGGGTCTCATCGGAGGCATTGCCGTACTTGCCAATGCCATATTAGACATGTTCGGTTACCCTCCAGGAAACCTGGGCGTGATCATGCTATTGAACGAATTGTTTCTGGGGGTATGGTTGATCGTCAAGGGATTCAGTGCACCTGATGCCGTTTCCGAATCAGTAACCTAAAATCAAAAGGAGGAGAACGATGGAAAACCCCGCAGAATATCCGGCTCGTTTACAGGTCGACTATCCGGAACAATTGGATCGTTGGACCACGTTCTTTCGTATCATCTACATCATCCCCATTGCGATCATCTTGAGTCTGCTCACGCAGGCCGGGGAGACCGTCACGAAGACGGTTATCCTGAATCAAGCCGGCGATGTGGTGAACGTTACCCGGGACACGACAGGCGGATTGTTGACTGGCTTATTCATGGCTACACTCTTGATGATCCTCTTTCGCCAACGCTATCCCCGCTGGTGGTTCGATTTTATCCGCGAATTGACGCGCTTCGAGGCCAGGTTCGCTGTCTATGCGACGCTGCTCACCGATCAATATCCCTCGACCGTCGAAGAGCAGGCGGTCCATCTGGAGATCGACTACCCCGAAGTGGAAACAGAACTCAATCGCTGGATGCCGCTGGTGAAATGGCTCCTGGCCATACCGCATTACATCGTTTTGGCCTTTCTCGGTGTCGGCGCCGTGTTCGCCGCGATCATCGCCTGGTTTGCCATTCTGTTAACCGGCCAGTACCCGAAGAGCCTTTTCGACTACATGGTCGGCGTCGTCCGCTGGGGGCTGCGTGTGAACGCTTACGCATTCCTGCTGGTGACCGACAAATATCCACCGTTCAGTTTGAGTTAGCATTGGCGTGATTGGGTAGACCTTCTGTGTTGGAAGAAACTGGGGCCGTCAAGCAAGAACTCAAGACGGCCTCAGTTTATTGCGGTTTCTGAAGGTCTACAGCCGTCCGTTTCTAAGGAGGAAGCGCATGAAAGCGATCGTCGTCGCCGAGTATGGACCGGCGAACGGACTCCGGCTGCAGGAAGCGGAAAAACCAACGCCCAGAGAACATGAAGTCTTGATAAAAATATATGCTACGACGGTGACCGCCGGAGATGTCATCCTGCGGCGTATGCGCTTCCCGCTGCGTTTGATTTTCAGCCTATTCTTCGGTCTCAAGAAAAATAAGATCCTGGGACACGAGTTGGCCGGAGAGGTCGAATCCCTCGGCAGAGAAGTGAAGGGATTCAAAATTGGCGACCAGGTCTTTGCATCGGCCGGAAACAGCGGAGGCGCTTATGCCGAGTACATCTGCCTGCCGGAAGACGGCATGCTGGCGCTCAAGCCGGACAACATGACCTACGAGCAGGCTGCGGCGGTTCCCATCGGCGCCAACACCGCACTGCACATTCTCCGCAAAGGGAACATCCAACCGGGACAGAAGGTTATGATCTACGGCGCCTCAGGCAGCGTGGGGACGTACGCCGTCCAGTTGGCCAGATATTTCGGGGCGGCGGTCACGGGCGTGTGCAGCACTTCGAATCTGGAAATGGTGCAGTCCCTGGGCGCCGATCACGTCATCGATTACACAAAGACCGATTTTGCCCAATTCGCTGCGTACTATGACGTCGTCTTTGATGCCGTTCGAAAACTGCCGTCTTCGCAGGCGAAGAGATTGTTGAAGGAAAATGGAAAGTCTCTTTCGGCCAGCTCTCCAACGAGCGAAAGAACCGAGAACCTGGTCTTCATTAAAGGGCTCATCGAGCAGGGAAAACTGAAGGCGGTGATCGACCGCACCTACACGCTGGAGCAGATTCCCGAAGCCCATCGCTACGTGGAAGAGGGGCATAAAAAAGGCAACGTCGTCATCACTTTGGAGTGACGGAGTAAGCAGCGGTTATTCAGCGAAAGGACGACGCAGCTTCGTGCGTTTCCCGGAAAGAGACGTGGATCAATCATAAAGCCGAGGGTGCAACGATGGAAGAGATACGGATCAAGCTTTCAGGACTATGGACGGCGCTCATACTGACCTATCTTTTGGGAGACGTGCTGCGTATTTTCAGCGGCGACTTTGTCCCGGGCGAGATGGGCGAGATGGGTGGGATGCAGATCACGCAGGGGATGTATCTGGGACTGGCAATTTTGTTGCTGATTCCCATTATTATGGTTTTCCTTTCACTGGTTTTGAAGTATCGAGCCAATCGGTGGACAAACCTCGTCCTGGCGGCCTTCTTTTTTATCTTTAACCTCTTTGGGCTGCCGACGTACCCTTCCCTCTACGATCAATTTTTAATCATCGTCGGGCTTGTGTTTAATGGATTGACGTTTTGGTATGCCTGGAAATGGCCCGAACCGGAGTCTTGAATTTCGATCAGCGCGTCTTTCCAAGCGTTGCTTGCACGGCTGCTCGGGTCATATCCGGATGATGACGCCGGTTGCGATTTTCATTTGGAGGATTCAAACACATGAAGGCGATTGTCTGGACGAAATACGGTCCCCCGGAAGTCCTTCGACTTGGGGAAGTCGAAAAGCCCGCGCCTAAGGACGACGAACTGCTCATCCGAATTCACGCAACGACCGTCACTGCCGGCGACTGCGAAATGCGAAGTCTCGATTTTCCCCTCATTCTCGGCCTCGCCATGCGGTTGTGGATCGGGCTTTTAAAACCGAGAGGATCGACGATCCCCGGAACCGAACTCGCCGGAGAGATCGAAGCGCTGGGTCGAGCGGTGAAGGGTTTCAAGGCGGGCGATCAGGTGTTTGGCGCCGCCGGCATGAAATTGGGCGCGAATGCCGAATATATCTGCCTGCCTGCAGAACCGAACGACATGCAAGGGGGCGTGACTCTCAAACCGGACAACATGAACTATGCGGAAGCCGCCACAGTCCCCTTCGGAGGCCGCGACGCACTGCATTTCCTGCGCAAGGCGGACATTCAAAGCGGGCAGAAGATCCTAATCAACGGAGCCGGCGGCAGCATCGGCACGTTCGCCGTGCAGCTCGCCAAACACTTCGGAGCCGAAGTGACGGCGATCGACAGCGCGGAGAAGTTGGAGATGCTTCGATCGCTTGGCGCCGACCATGTCGTCGACTACACCCAGGAGGATTTCACGCAAAACGGCGTCGTCTACGACGTCATCTTCGACGTCGTCGGCACGGTTTCATTTTCGCGCAGCAAAAATTCCATCAAGAAGGACGGCATCTTCCTTCTCGCCAACCCAACATCACAGATCCTGAAAGGCCTCTGGACCAGGATGACGACCGGCAAGCAGGTCGTTCTGGAGACTGCGAGTGGGACGATCGATGACTTGATCTACCTCAAAGAACTCGTCGAAGCCGGAACGCTGCGAACGGTGATCGATCGCATTTATCCGTTGGAACAAATCGTGGATGCCCACCGCTATGTGGAAACCGGGAAGAAGCAGGGAAACGTCGTCATCACGGTGGCGCCGGCCCCTGCTGTTTGAGTTGGGATGATCTAAGCCGCCGCGGATTTCATTGGATCACGGAATCCGGAATGGATAACGATCGAATTCCTCCGGTGTGAGATTGAGCACGTTGTTTGTGTATAGATTTGCAAACAGCCTTACGAAGATAATTACCGTAAAGACAATGAAACCGGTGCTGTATTCCATTATTGTGAAGAAGGGCAGCAGAAAGATCCAGAAGGCAAGATTATAGGCCTTACGGATGAGCGCCAGAGGGTGGGTGGACGCCTGTCGAACTGCGGTGTTGTCGGCCGTATTTTCCCGAAGCCATGCGAACCGCATGGACGTATGATACTCAATGATCAGTCAGTAAAGCACACCAACAATCGAGATGCCGATCATCCCACTCTTTTCAGACCAGGTCGAAGTGGAAAAAGCGGCGATGATATAGATCAAGCTGGGAATACCCAACGCCAGCGTGAGCATGTTGTTCCAGCGCACAGTAAGATATTTTCCCTTTTTCAATTTTCACCTCCTTATCGATTTCCATCCTTTAATCCTTGCTCATCGTGCAAGTATGATATAAATCGATCTATTATTCTATAGTCAAGTCATTTCGCCGAAATCCCGTTTGCCCGTCAAGTCGTCGGGAAGGGTTCGTCGGAGTAAAACGACAAATACGCATTCGATACACCTAGTCCCAAAGACACGAGAAGCGCAATTTTCACATTGCAACATAAAGCAATCTAGAACTCATGTATATTATCGGAAGAATCGTCAAAGTTGAGGAGGGAGAACTATGAAACATCATCGTATCGTCGTCGCTCGGCACGGCGGACCGGAAGTCCTCCAGATGATCGAAGAGGAACTGCCTGAGCCTCAATCCGGCGAAGTGCGGGTGAAGGTTCAGACCGCCGGAGTCTCTGCCTACGATCTGATGTTCCGGCGCTCCGGGATGCTTCCCGGAACGCCGCACGTGCCGTTCACCCTCGGGACGGACGTCGTCGGCGTGGCGGACAAACTGGGAGAGGGGGTTTCTACCATCGAGCTGGGGAAAACTCTCGCCGGCATGACGTTTTCGCGTGGCGGTCTTGGCGGTTATTCGGAGTACATCTGTTTGCCTGCGAGCGATCTGGTTTCCGTGCCTGCAGGGATCGATCCTGTCGAGGCCGTTTGTCTCCTGGCGAATTACCTGACTGCGCATCTCGCGCTGCATCACAGCGCAGAGGTCCAAAGCGGAGAGCGCGTCCTAATCCACGGTGCTGCGGGAGGGGTGGGGACTGCGCTGCTCGATCTCGGGAAGCTCGCCGGGTTGGAGATGTACGGCACGGCATCCAAATACAATCACGAAGTCGTATCGGGATATGGGGCTACGCCGATCGACTATCACACCGAAGACTTTGTTGAGCGCGTGCGTGACCTCACCGGCGTTGGCGCGGACGCCGTGTTTGATCCCATCGGCGGTGCGCGGCAGCTTTGGAGATCGAAAAGAGCCGTGCGCAGAGGCGGACGTCTGGTGTGGTTCGGAGTGGCCGCAACGAAGAAGGGCGGCATGCGGGTCATTCCGTTCACCATGGCAATGATGGCGCTGCTGATGGTCCTTCCGGACGGCAAGCAGGTCATGAGCGTGCCGGATCTTGGCAAGGAAAATGCCTTATATCGCCAAACGCTAACGGACCTGCTCGATTTACTCGTCGCGGGAAAAATCAAACCGCTGATAGCGGCGCGCATTCCGTTGGCCGAGGCCGCTCGCGCTCACGAACTGCTCGAGCGTGGAGGCTACGCAGGTAAAGTAGTTCTCGTTACTGGTGGGTGAATATAGCAGCGCAACCGTCACGCTGGAAGAGTGGGGATCGATCCGGCCAACGCTTCTGGCGTGGTCGATTTTGATCGCTGCCATTTGAAAGGAATCACTTAAGAGAGAGGAAATCGCATGAGAGAATCGGTCATCAACGTTAAAGATTTTCGCAAGACCTACGGCGATTTCGTCGCCGTGGACGGCATCAGCTTCGACGTCAGGGAAGGTGAGATTTTTGGCTTGCTCGGACCCAACGGCGCCGGAAAGACCAGCACGTTGGAAAGCCTGGAGGGGCTGCGTGAACCAAATGGGGGTTCTCTGCGGGTGGGGGGCATCGATCCGACCAGAGATCCCCGAGGGCTGCGTAACGTGATCGGCGTGCAACTGCAGTCCTCTGCGTTGCCGGAAAGCATCACCCCCGACGAGGCGATGAAATTCTTCTGCGCTTATCACGGTGTGACGCCTCGCTTCGACCTGTTGGACCGGCTGGGTCTGCATGAGAAACGGAAGGCGCAGTTCTTCGAGCTTTCCACCGGGCAGCAGCGCCGCCTTGCGTTGGCACTTGCGGTGGCGCACGAACCGCCGGTGCTTTTCCTGGATGAACCGACGGCGGGGTTGGACGTGGCAACTCGGACTGAATTGCATGACTTGATGCGCGAAATGAAAGACGTCGGCACGGCCATCATCTTGGCCACGCACGACATGGCCGAAGCGGAGGAGCTGTCGGATCGAGTGGCCATCTTGCTGAATCACAAGATCGTCGCGACCGGCACCCCGCTGGAAATCACGGCCACAGGAGCGGAGTTGACCAAGGTTTCCGTACGGACTCGAGACTCCTGTCTCTCCGAAAGCACCACCTCCTTGCCCGCGGTAAGCCAACACTTATCGAAAGAGACCTACGAGATCTATTACAGCACCGATATCGGTCCGACTGTGGCCGCCATCATTGCGCAGGTCGAATCCCGGGGGGATGTGTTGATCGACTTGCGTGTGGAACGGCCGTCGCTCGAGGATCGTTTCCTCGAGATCACCCGTCCCAACACGGCAGCAGGAGGCGCACGATGACCGCTTTTCTCAATCACTTTTCGTTCGAATTCCGCACGGGTATCCGCAACAAGACGCTGCTGTTGATGAACTATCTTTTTCCACTCGGATTTTTTCTGATGATGGGATTTGTCATGGGCGCGATCAACCCTCTTTTCATCGAGAGTATGACCCCGGCGATGGTTGTCTTTGCCATTTTGGCGGCCACCTTTCTGGGCATTCCAGATCCGCTGGTCAACGCACGCGAAAACGGCATCTTCCGCAGCTACAAGATCAACGGCGTCCCTTCGATTTCGATTCTCGTCATCCCGGCCTTGACGACGATGCTGCATCTGCTGATCGTAGCGGGAATCATCACTGCCACCGCCGCACCGCTGTTTGACGCTCCGCTTCCGATTGATTGGTTCCACTATTTCCTGGTCTTCCTCGTCATGGCTTTCGCCTGTGCGGGCATCAGCGTGCTGATCGGGGTGATTTCGGCGAATTCGCGCATCACGGTGCTCTGGTCGCAGCTTTTCTTCATCCCCTCCATCATGTTGGGCGGCATGATGTTCCCGTCCAGTATGCTACCTGAGGTTGCCGCCAAATTCGCCCAACTCTTGCCCGCTGCACACGCCATGAATGCCTTCAATGGACTGGCGATGGGAAACGCAGCCGATTATTCCCCCTGGGGTTCCGTGATCGTCCTGGCACTTACCGGTTTACTCGCCTTTGCGCTGGCAGTCTACCTGTTCAGTTGGGACAGCCGCAACACCACCAGGCGCGGCCATCTTGCACTGGCACTGCTGGTTCTGTTACCCAACATTGTGGGAATGTTTGTGTTGTAAACTAGATGGTGTAGCCATCTCTTTTTGATATAGGATAAACATCGTAGAAGTGACAATTTATTAGGGAATGGAGGATGTAATGGTTAAGTCAGGAATTCAAGGGAAGATGAGCGGATCTTCCCGTCTGGTGTTCGTCGATCACTTGCGCGCTTTTTTGATCATCCTCGTCGTGCTGCACCACGTGGCGGCGGTCTACGGCGCGGGGACGGAGTTCTATTACGTCGAGCCGCCGTTCACCGACCCGACCGCCTTCAGCCTGCTTTTGGCGTTCATGCTGCTCAATCAGGCCTGGTTCATGGGCGCGTTCTTCTTGCTGGCGGGTTACTTCACGCCGGGCTCGTTCGATCGAAAGGGATTCGGTTCTTTCCTCAAAGCGCGTCTACTGCGCCTGGGTATTCCGCTGGTCTTCTTCATGTTGGTGCTCAACCCGCTTTCCTCGGTCGGCTTCTACCTCATGCCCTCCGAACTCACCGGCATCACGACGCCGCTGACCTTGAAGGCGCTCTACCCCGAAACCATCGGCCTCGGGCCGATGTGGTTCGTCGCCTTGCTGCTCGTCTTTTCAATCGGCTACGCCATATGGCGCCGGCTGGCCGCTGAGCGAACATCAAACGAAACGTACCGATCTTCTTCTCTCGGCTATCTTGGGGTGGGACTTTTCATCCTTGCGTTGGCGGGGATCAGTTATCTGATGCGCATGATCGTTCCGATTGGAGAAGATGTGCGCGGCTTTCCGACGCTGGCTTACCTGCCGCAGTATCTCAGCTTTTTTATCTTGGGGATTGTGGCATCACGCAGAGATTGGTTCCGTGGGATATCGAACACGATGGGTGCGATCGGGATTATCGCTGCCTTGATCGCGGGCGTGGTTTTGTTCCCCTATTTGTTCAGCGGAAAATGGTTCACGCTTGAGGTTTCGAACAATCTGGAAATCGCCATGGGCAATGGGAACTGGCAATCTGCACTGTACGCTTTGTTTGATTCCGTTTTCGCGGTAGGAATGTGCCTGGGCCTGATCCCCTTCTTCAGGCGGGTCCTGAACAAGCCGAGCAGGCTGGGGAGCTTCTTGTCCCGACAGAGTTATGCGGTTTACGTTTTTCACATCCCGGTCATCGTGTTCCTGGCCTACGCACTGCGAGGCCTCGAGTTGGCCAATCTGCTGAAATTCGCTGTGGTATCCTTGATCGCGGTACCGGCTTGCTTTCTCCTCGCTTTTATCATTCGCAGGATCACCTTCGTCTCAAAAATCCTGTAAATGCGAAAAGACTGCGTTCAATGTAAGAAAAAATATGGCAGCCGAGGCCATATTTTTTTATTGTCAATGGCGGGTTCAGGAAAGTAGCGGTTTTTTTGTCAATTCTCGTTTCCCCACTTCCCCAGGGCCATACCTGCAAGGAAGATCCCGGTCACCGTTTTCGCATCGCGAATTTTGTTTTGCGTTACTTTCTGGAGGGCTGCGTTCCATGAAAGCCGGATGACTTGGATGACTTCGTCCTCGTCCGGGGGCAGCGGCGCGTGAGAGAGATCCCTCGCCAGATAATAATGTAAGAACTCGCTGGAATATCCTGGAGCGAGAAAAGTGCCCCCGAGATGTCGTAGACTACCGGGCGACATACCGACCTCTTCACGACACTCCCGCCTGGCGCAGCTTTCGGGGTCCTCGTTTGCCTCGATGCTTCCCGCAGGGAGTTCAAGCAGCTCTTCTCCCGTCGGGTGCCGATATTGACGCACGAAAAGGATTTGGTCTTCTTCATCCACGGGGATGATCGTCACGCCGCCGGCATGGTTGACATATTCGATGCGCTGCGTCTTTCCGGCTGGATTTATAATTTGATCGATGCGCACATCGAAGACTTTGCCCTGGAACACGGTGTCCGATTTTTTGATTTCTATCGCCATTACTCCTCCGTTGTTCTTTCGACTTCAACTTTCGGGAATAGAGCGGGGCAGACCTTTCGTCTGCCCCGTATCATCTCATGCACTTCAATTCACCGGGCGATCTTGACGCTCACAGCATCCAGGAATTCAATCGTCCCGTCCTGGAAATCAGGAGGCGGTGTGCGTCCTGTTTAGATTACGGAATGATCAATTCCTGGCCCGGGCTGATCGAGCTTGGATTCACCAGATTGTTAGCGTCGATTATGGCCTGGGTTCAGACGGCGTATGGGTAGGGGGCGATGAAATGGGGATCTTTAACACCATGCCGACTTCGAGCGAACTGGGTGAGGCCAGGTTGTTGTAGTCGATGATGTCTTGCGGATCGACGTCGAACTGTCGGGCAATTTTCCAGATCCAATCCCCAGCCTTGACGGTGTATTCCACCACGCCTCCCAGCGTTGGGGTTGCGGTCGCTTCCGAGACCTGTTCCGTTGAGGCAGCCGAGGATTCCTGGGTTTCGGCGAGTTCCGCTTGCGGCGTATCCGTGCCGACAATGCCCATTTCTACCTGGGCCGTCTTGGTGAGTATCCCGGATCGGATGGCTTCCATCGTTGCTTCGGTATCGTCCATGGGTTCTCCGCTTTGTGTCTCTTCGCCTTCGGATGGCGGAGCCGTCGAAGCGGAACGTGTGCAAGCAGTCAGTAGAACGACGAAGCAGAGAATCAGAATCACCGGGTAACGCAGGCGCTGATCGCTCATTGTCTCCTCCTTGGAGGGTGTGAACTCCTCTCGAGCGGCAGTCGAAACGGTCGAGAATTTCGCACATCCCGAAATTTCACGCCCAAATGTCTTCTGCCGTGCCTTTCTATGGTTCGAAGTCTCGTGCCAACCCTCAAGCGCGCATAGTAGCACATGTGTTTGGGCGCGTCAAGCGGGCACGCTGACGTACTTATAATTGCAAGTTCCATGCCGATGATATAAACGTCATTCTAGCGAAGATTTCGTTTTTTCGCACCTCGCGGAAGCCAGGACAAATGAAAAAGCCCACATGTGAATTCAAACTGTGGGCTAAAGTGGGAAAAAGGCGGCATCAGGATTGCCGGATGAGCGGCCGGAACTTGTATCCGTAGATCAGCAAGCCGCGATCGCCGTCCGAATACAATTTTCGCGTCACCATTTCTACCGGCATGCCGATTTCCACCGGCTGCTGTTTTTCGTCCAAATCGGTGAGCTGCGCGGTCACGGTCGGACCCTCGTCGAGTTTGACGAGGGCGACGGTGTAGGGCGCCTGCTCTTCGTGGCTGGCTGGGGCCTGAGATACTTTCGTGAACGAATAGACCTGGCCTCTTCCACTGAGGGCCAGGGTGCTGTTTGCCTCTTCACCGCATTCCGGGCAGATATCCCGCGGCGGAAAAATCTTTGCCTGGCAATGTATGCATACTTCGCCTTCGAGTGCGTAACGTTGTTTGTTCAAGCGCCAGTGTCGTGGTAATTGCATTGCGTACTTCTCCATGGTACTTCGAATTGGATTAACCGAGTGTAACTATACTCAGCGTTGACTCTCAAGACCTATCAGCATGCTTTCAAGACCCATCGATTCGCTGCAAGATGTGCGTCGCCGCCGTCGCGCCCGTACCGCCCAGGCATTGCGCCATCCCCGTCTGCACCTCTGGAATTTGATTCTTGCCGGCACGGCCTTGAAGCTGCAGGCACAGTTCTGCGATCTGATACACGCCGGTTGCACCGCAGGAATCGCCGCGTGCCTTCGAACCACCGAAGGTGCAAATGGGAATACTGCCTTCCGGCCGAATGCTTCCATCCTTCGCCAATTTCCATCCTTCGCCGCGCTGCGCGAAGCCGCAAGCTTCGAGAGAGAGCGCGGCAAAGATCGAGAAGCGGTCGTGCAGCTCGAAAACCTGAACGTCTTTGGCCTGGATGCCGGCGAGGGCGTAAGCCTTGTTGGCGGAGTCGATCGCTGCGCCGAATGAAAGCAGATCCTGTCGATCGTGAAGCGCGACGGTCGAAGTGGCTTGTGACGATGCCGCGATGCGAACCTGGGGATGGGAAGGTGTTTCCGGAAATAGCTCGGCTCGCGTGAGGACGAGCGCTGCGGCGCCGTCGGCGATTGGGGCGGCGTCGAACATGTTGACCGGCGGGCAGAGCATAGGCGCTTTGGCGTATTTGCTCTCGTCGATGGCCCGCTGGAACATGGCCATCGGGTTGTTGGCGCCGTTTGCGTGGGCGTTGACGCAGAATCCGGCAAAGGCGTCCTGCGGAACGTCAAATTCATACAGGTAGCGCTGCATCACCAGCGCTGCCTGCGCCGCCGTGGTCACGCCATGAATGGCCTCGTAATCCGCGTCGCCGGACATCACCAGGGCATCTTCCACTTCGGCGCTGGGTCGTTCGGATATTTTTTCCACACCCACGACCAGGGCGACGTCGATCTGACCGGACCGCAGGGCGAGGAACGCCTGGCGTACGGCGGCGCCGCCGGAAGCTTCGGCGGCTTGAATGGTGTATGCTTCGACGCCGCGCAGTCCGGCGAAGTCGGCGACCAATGCGCCCAGTTGTGTTTGCGATGAAAGCACGGGGGCCAGGGAGTTGGCCACGTAAATCGCCTCGGGAACCAGTTCTCCCGCATCCTGGCGCGCTGCCGTGATGGCTTCGAGCGCCAGTGTGCGCAATTGCTTCTCCCAGTGTTCTCCCACGGGAGTAATGCCGAGACCGGCGATGAGAATGTCGTTGGGGTTCGATTTTGTCATCATGGTTTTCACTTCAAAATTAGTTTTCCGCGCAGGCGGGTGTACGTGGCGTAGTCGATTTCCGTGCGGCGTTCGAGATACTGCTGCGTCGAGACGGCGCGCTCGCGTCTCTCGGTCAACGCTTCGGATACCCGCAAACTGAAGGCGTCCGATCCGGCGCCGGAACCGTAGGAGACCAGGAGGATGTGATCGCCCGGCTGTGCGACGTCCAACACTGCGGTCAGACCGATGAGCGCCGATCCGGCGTACGGGTTCCCGATTTTAGGGGAAAGCAGCCCGGCCTGGATTTGTTCCGGCTTGAAACCCAGACTTCGTGCCGCTTTCTGGGGAAATTTGGCATTCGGTTGGTGAAAGACCGCATGCTGGTAATCTTCCGCCGTCGTACCCAGTGCGTCCATGAGGGTGCGGGCGGCGCAGTGGATGTGTTTGAAGTAGGCGGGTTCGCCCGTGAAACGCTCGCCGTGTTCGGGATATTTTTCATATGCCCGCCGGAAAAAATCCGGCGTATCGGTGACGTAGGAATAGGATCCTTCGAAGACTGCCAGCGCTTCCTCGGCCGGCCCGATGACATAGGCTGCGCCGCCTGCGGCCGCCGTGTATTCCAGGGCATCTCCGGGTCTGCCTTGCGCCGTGTCCATGCCGATTGCGAGCGTATAATCCGCCATCCCCGAGCCGATGAGGCCGATGGATGCCTGGAAGGCTTCGGTAGCGGCTTTGCAGGCAAATTCCCAGTCTGCGGCGAGGGTGTGGGGTGTAGCGCCGATCGCCTCCGCAACGACGGTCGAAGTCGGCTTTACGGCGTACGGATGCGATTCGGAGCCCACCCAGACCGCTCGAACGACAGACGGATCGATTTGAGCCCGCTGCAATGCATTCCTGGCGGCTTCGATCGCCATGGTGATGACGTCTTCGTCCAATCCGGCGACCGATTTTTCTTGGATGGGCGTGCCGCCACTGCCGCCCTTCCAGATCCGGGCCACTTCGCTTGCGGGAAGACGATAGCGGGGGACATAACTGCCGTAGCCAACGATCCCGACTTCGCGATCTGGTTGATAGATGCTGGGTTCTGCTCGCGTTTGATCCATGGTTTCGCAACCTCTAGCTGAATTTTGTGAATTGTAAGGCGTTTATCGCTGAAGAGTTGAAGATTTCGGTTTGTGTCCGTTGCCGTTTTTGCTTTGATACAAGCGGACCAATTCCCGTGCGCGTTCCAGGCGGATGGTGTTCTCTTCGACCGTCTGTTTTGCCACGCGATCCACCAGGTCGCCTTTCGCGCCGGCCGCAGCGGCGAGTTGGCGTGCGTGTAAAACCATGTGACCTTCCTGGATTCCTTCCGTTGCCAACGCTCGCAGTGCGGCGAGATTTTGCGCAAGACCCACAGAGACGATCACTTCGGCCAATTCGCGTGCGCTTTCGACTTTCATGATCGCCAGGCTGGCTTGTGCGACCGGATGCACGCGCGTGGCGCCCCCGACGATCCCTACTGCCATCGGCATTTCGAGTTCGCCGTTGAGATTGCCGTCCTCGTCTACCCACCAACGGCTTAGCGAGGTGTAGCGGCCATCTTTTGCGGCATAGGCATGAGCGCCGGCTTCGACCGCCCGCCAATCATTTCCGGTGGCGATCAGCACCGCATCCACCCCGTTCATGATGCCTTTGTTGTGCGTCGCCGCCCGATAAGGATCGGCCGCAGCGAACGCCCAGGTTTCGATGATACCGTCACGAACGCGCTCGCCGTCGTATTCGCCGAACGCCAGATAGTGCGGTGGAATGCTGCAGCGGGCGGATGCCGTGCGCCGATCGGCGAGATTGGAAAGGATTCTGGAGTGAACCCGGCCGCCGGTGATTTCCTCGATCCGCGGCGAGATGTATTCGGCCACGGTGTTGATCGTGTTGGCACCCATGGCGTCGCGCGTATCATATATGATATGGGCGACCAGCATGGGCCCGATCGGCGTGTCTTCTAAAATCCGCACTTCGAGGTCGCGTGCGCCGCCGCCGAGCTGCACGATCACGGGATCGATTTCGTTCGCCAGCTCGAGTATTTCGGCCTTGTGCTGCAGCAATTTCTCCCGGGCGGACTCGAAATCATCGATATCCAGGACCTGGATTTGAGCGATCATCTCGGATTCGCCGGCTTCAGCCTCGAAGCCTCCGCTCGCGCGCACCAATTTCGCCATGAATGAAGCACCCGCAACGACGGATGGTTCTTCAATGGCCATCGGGACGAGGAAGTCTTCGCCGTTGATCAGGAAATTCGCTGCAATTCCGAGTGGCAGACTGTATACGCCGACGACGTTTTCGATCATCTTTTCCGCTTGTTCTGCGGTTAAACCATTCGCGCCCTTCAGGGCAGCGTATTTTTCCGGATCGAGTTCGGCGGTTTCCGATATTCTCTCCAGTCTTTCTTCCATGCTCAAGTTGTACAGACCCGATATGCGTGACGTACCGTTGGTATACATAAATACCCTTCCGTTAGGGATTACATCATAAACTATACAGAGATTTACTGGCAAAAACTATCAGGATGCATATGCATTTGCGGTGATACCGGGATGGGGTAGAATTGGTTTGAAGGGTGAGTATATTCGTGAGTCCGAAAGAACAGGGAAGGGTACAACTCAAGAATCCCACCTCCAATTCACCGTCCGAAGAAACGCGTATGCGTGCGCTTCATCGCGCGACGCTGACTCTTTTTTCCGATCTCTCCTTGGACGGCGTCCTGCGCAGGATTATCCACGCCGCACGCGAACTGGTAAACGCGCGCTACGCAGCCTTAGGCATTCCGGACGGAAAGGGCGGACTGGAGACCTTTATAACGTTGGGCCTCTCGGAAGGGCAAATCAAAGCCATCTCCCACGAACCGGAAGGGAAAGGTTTGCTCGGCGAGATGCTTCGCCTCGGTCACAGTATCCGCATCCCCGATATTGAGGAACACCCCAAATCCGCCGGATTTCCCGAGGGTCACCCGCCGATGACTTCATTCTTGGGCGTGCCGATCTCGGCCTACGGGCGTCCGATCGGTCAGATCTATCTTACGGATAAACGCGATGCCGATGGTTTCAGCGCGGAAGACCAGCGCCTGATCGAAATGCTGGCTTCCCACGCCGCGGCGGCGATCGAGAATGCCAGGCTTTACCGGCAGATTCTTGACAATGAAGCGGAACTCACCCAGCGTAATATGGAGCTCGAGCTGATCAACACCCTGACGACTTCCGTCAGTTCGGCGATGGAACTGGATAGAATGCTCGAAGTGATGCTCGCTCGAGTCATCCAGCTCATTGGTGCCAAAGCCGGCGAAGTCTTTCTCCTCGAGGAAGCTCAGGGAATATATCGCAAGTCGATCCATTCGGGGCCGTCACTGGATGCCTTGTGGGATCAGGAGCAATTCAGGGAAGGCGAGGGATTCATCGGCCGGGTCGTCCGTCTGGGGAAACCTGCCTGGACGACGAAATTGGAAGAGGAACCTCATCTGCACGAGGCCGCCGTAAAAACCGCAGGGATCGGCACGATAGTAGGGGTTCCCCTCACGGCGCCGAGTAAAATCGTTGGAATCTTTACTTTGGCCTTCGAAGGCGAACGAGTGATCGAGGAGCGTGAAATCGGCCTGCTCGAGGCTGTCGGCGCAGGCGCGGGGATTGCCGTGGAAAACGCGCGTTTGTATCGCCAGGCACGGCGATTGGCGGTCCTCGAAGAACGCGAACGCATCGCTATGGATCTCCATGACGGCATCATCCAATCCGTTTATGCGGTAGGTTTGATTCTCGAATATATCCGGCTTCAAATTCACGAAAACCCGGACCAGGCGGTGGAGCGTTTGGAGCAAGCGATAACCGGATTGAACGAAGTCATCGGCGATCTTCGCTCGTACATCCTCGATCTGCAGCCGAGTCGAATGTCTGTGGACAACCTGGGTGCGGCGCTGGAACAACTGCGTCGTGAATTTCGAGCCAATACTCTCGTCGACGTCGATCTGAAAACCGAAGCGAAAGTGCTCGAGTCCCTTCCAAACCCGAAGGCGCGCGAGTTATTCCACATCGCTCAGGAAGCCCTTGCGAACGTGGCGAAACACGCCCGGGCGACGCAAGTCATGATGAGCGTGCGGTCGCTGGGGGATGACGTCACACTGCAGGTCATCGATAACGGTGTGGGTTTTGAGGTGGGGAAAGAACAAAACGTCCTGGGTCACGGCTTATCGAACATGGTGGAAAGAGCGCGCAACATCGGCGCCAAATTCGAAGTCGCCTCGCATCCAGGTGAGGGAACCACGATAACCGTTCGGCTTCCCAAAACGGACGGACGCTGAGCGCCTCCCGTTCGTATTCCGGCCATGCTTTTTATCCCCGAATCAACTTATGTAAAGATATTGACGCGTCATATCTCGCGTGACAGTTTGCCAGACACATTGGGATAGAGATCACTGGAAGCGGAATACCTGGCTTCTTATACTGGGAGTATCCCTGAAGGGGAGGGATACCGATCATGGTCACCGCTCGATTGTATATTTCTGATGAACACACGACGGTTCGCTCCGCACTAGCGGAGCGTCTATCGCGGGATGCCAGCCTGGCTGTGATCGGTCAGTCAGGCGACGCCGAGACGCTGCTTTCCGACATTCGCAAGGACAAACCCGATGTCGTGCTCGTGGAGGTCAAGCGCACGGACGGATTGGGGCTGGAAATCATCCGTCAAATCGCCAACTTGCCCGACCCGCCGCTTTTGATCGTGCTCACTTCATACGCTTCGAGCTGGGAAGAGGACGCTGCCAGTCGGGCAGGTGCAACCGCATATCTTCTCAAAGATATCGATACGGGCGAATTGATTCGGCGCATTCATCGCCTGGTTGCGAGATAATCCTCAATCGAATCGTCCATCAAATCGACAGCGTTCTGCCCATCCACGCATCGAAGTAAACTCGGCTGGCTCGATCTCGTGCTTCCTCTCCCGTCGGACTTCGATCCGCGGTCGATCGCACATGTCGCGTTAATCCCTTTTCGTGAGCATTGAATCCCGTTTTCCTTCGCTTGCTTCACGAATTTGGAGTCGCTGTATCATCAATGACCTTGATCCGGGCTGCTTCTTCCGGTATAGTTGCAATTGTCCGAATATCGAGGTGTGTCTATGCCAATGACGGCAAAACAAAGGAAGCTCCGCCGACGTCAACGACGCGTTCGAAAACTGCGCCGCTTGAAGAAGGACCTGGAGCTGGCCCAGGATCGAACCAGCCGGGAAAAAATCATCGAGAAAATCCGTAAGATATCCCCTTGGGAACCGCTGCCCGATTAACTTCTCTCGAGGATCGAGGGAATCCTCTCAAGACATTGATCATCACTCCGGGGTCCTTCGTTCCTGCACCTGAAACGGTTGAATCATATTTTAAAAGATAGGAGTTCCAGGGGCGCAGCGGGTGGTCTAGAATTTAAACGAGGGGAGCAGCGGGCGAATCACTTCTTTCAACTCGCGAGATGAAAATGGTTTGGCCAAGAAAGCGCTGGCGCCTGCGTTTATGGCTGCTTTGCGGTCCGATGTGGCTGCGATGGCGCTGAAAACGATAATGGGAACATTTGCGGATTTCGTCGCGCAGCGAATCTTGTAGATCAACGTCAGCCCATCGATGTCGGGCATCATGACGTCGGTCAAGATCAAATCGGGTGTATTTTTCTCCAGGAATGCGAGAGCATCCGCAGCACTGTAAGCTCGCTGGCATTTAAAGCCCAACGTCTCCAATATCTCACACACGACATTGCAGACGGTTTCCTCGTCATCAACCACGAGAACATAAAGTGGTTTCCGGGGTGTTTGCTTTTCGTCTTCGAATGGTTTCTCTGGCATCGAACGGACCGTAATTTACTCCATCTCATTATAACAAACTGTATATCAAAACCTGGAATTCAAAGACTCGAATTAGATGGGCTGGCAGGTGGTACTCGCATTGTCGTCCGATATCGTGTACCATATCGCTCGGAGTGCGATCGAATGAAACCGTTGAACAAGCCTCGCGGGACCGTGCTCGGCCAAGGTTGTTTCCTCGGATTCGCCTTGTTTTGGACTGCTTTGTCCGTTTTCATGTTCGTCATGGCCTGGAATGATCATGAAGTGCCTGCAATTTTGTTCATCTCTTTGTTCGTGCTCATCGGCCTGGCGATGCTCGTGGCTGCACTGTGGCGTTATTTCTCGAGACTCAGACTGAGCTCCCCCGTGATTACGATCTCCAATACCGAACTCCAGGTCGGGGAGCGTTTCAACGTAGATTATCAACAGGCTTACAAGGTCGCCAGCGAGGTCAGCAAAGCCAGCGTTTCCCTCGTTTTCCAGGAGGCGGCCACATACACCCAGGGAACCGATACGCGCACGGATCGCCATACGGACGTCGTGGAAACGCATGAAATACCAGGCCGGCGGTTCGAAGCCGGGGAAGTCATGCGGCAAAGCCTTTCGATGGCGATTCCCAGCGAGGCGATGCACACTTTCATCGCCGATAACAACAAGCTTCAGTGGTTCGTTCGCGTGCACGTAGACATCGTCGACTGGCCGGACCTGGAAGAGAATTACGAGATTCGTGTGATGCCGCAAAAGGCATGGGGCATTTGAGATGAGTAAAGCAGACTTTGAGATCGCGCTTCAGGGTGGCGAGGCGGACGGCGTTTTCCTGCGTTTCAAACCCGGCGAAACGATGCAAGGTTCGGTTCAGGTTACGCCTCAGCGCGACATGAATTGCAGACATCTCTTGGTTCGCCTCATTTGGCAAACGGAAGGACGCGGGGATCGCGATCACGGCGTAGGCGGGGAAATCGACCTTTTCCAGGGCAAACTGCAGGCGGGAACGCCGAGGTACCATTCCTTCCATTTCCGCCTTCCCGACGAGCCATGGAGTTATGCCGGCCACTACATCAACATCGTCTGGCGGGTAGAGGTTTCGATCGATCTGGCCATGACGGTCGACCCCAGAGCCGCCAAGCCGTTCATCCTCGTTCCGGCGTAGGCAGTCACTGCGCCATCGCGCGGCGCAGCACTTCGACCGAAATGACACTTTCGAATTGCCGCCGCTGGAAGACCTCGTAGAGAAAATCTTCGAGCGAACGAAGATCATCAGCGAAGGTTTCACCGAGCCAACCATAGGCTTCCTCGGTCAACGAAGCTCTGGCGCTTTCCCCCTCGGAGAAAAATCGTAATCGTCGTTCGATGACGCTGCGCACGAACTCGGCTTCGTGATGATGGAGCGGGATCGTCTGCAGCGGGCGGCGTAGCCGTGCGAACACGGGGCTGAGATCTTCGTGGCTGCCGAAAATGAGCCGTAAGCCAGCCTCGCGCATCGGGGCAACTTTCTTCACCACCCGCAGGCGTTGATTCTGGGTCAGGCGCTGCATTTCGTCGATCAACAGGATTTCGCCCACGGGCCACGTCCCTGGCAATTTCGTTTGCCCCGGCGGCAGGTAGCAGTACTGCACCTTGTGGCCCTGATCCTTGAAGCGTTTCTTCAAGGCCAACAGCGCCGATGTCTTTCCGGAACCTTGATTTCCGATGATCTGCAGGTGACTGAAATCCCCTTCGATCGCCTCTTCGATCGCCTGGGGCACGACCGCGATCTGAGACCATTCCTCGCGCGTCAGGGCACGGAACGGGTTGCAGCGAAAGCCCAGGTCGTGAAAGGGAAAAAATCGGCTCGTCATTGAAAGTTACGTGTTTTGTTTGACGATGTGGGCGTTCACGACTCTCATGTCCGCCGCGTACGTACCCGCAGCGCAAACACGGCCAACAAATACATGGCGGAGGCGAGTATCAAACATGCCAGGATGCCTTTCCCGAGGAGGCTGCCATCCCAGCCGTTGTTGATCAGACTGCGCATTGCTTCCAACACGTAGGTTATGGGATTGATGCTTGCGGCTGTCTTTAACCAGCCGTCGAGCAGATCGAGCGGGACGAAGGTCGGTGCGAGGAAGGTTAGTGGGAAAAAGATGAAGCTGGCGCCCTGTGTCGCCGCGGCGCTCCCGCTTCCCAGGGCGGCCGAGACTGTGAAACCTGCGAATCCCGTTCCCAGAAGAACGGCCAAACCAACGATCGCGAGTGCGCCATTGATGCCGGTCACGATTTTCAAGCCCATGATCAGACCTACGCAGAGAACGAGAGACGCCTGCAAACCCAGAATAATGGCGCCGGCCAGAATCGGGGCGAGAAGAAGCGAGGCACGGCTGATCGGTGTTAGCAGGAGTTTATCGAAATAGCCGCTGTTGGAGTCGCGCACGAGATTCTGAGCGGCGATACCGGCGCCGGAAAGCGCTGCGCTGATAATCGACAGCGGCAAGATGAACCCCAGATAACTGTTGGAACCCAGGTTGGGGATGAAATTGGCTGCTTCGCCCAGGGTGGAATCGTATATGATCAGGAAGAACAGACTGATGGCCAATGGGGGAAGCAGCGCCTCCGGGGTTCTGAAAATCGTGACCAAACTGCGCCAGGTAAGGAGCAGAAGCTGGAGCGGTGACCATCTTCGCGACGGGTTGTCACAAGATGTATTTACTGAGTTAGTGTTTTGACTCATGATCCTGTGTCCTTTTTACTTGTGGCGCCTTGTTCGGTTTTAGTTTCTTGGCTTTGAAGTCGTTGCCCGGTCACCTGTAGAAAGACGTCATCCAGCGTCGGTTGGGTGAGCGTTAACGAGATCGGATTCAGGTTCGCCTGCTGCAACCGACTGACGACCTGAGGAATGGTTTCGGCCGCCTGGTTCAGATACAACCTTACGGTATTGCGATCGATTTGCGTGCGATCGGTGATGTCGCTCAGCAGCTGGCAGGCGCGATCTGCCGTGGAGCGATCGTCGAAAATAACGTTGATCGCTTCCAGCCCCAGCCCGGCTTTGAGTTGAGCCGGAACACCTTGAGCCTGAAGTTTACCCTGATCGATGATCGCGATTCGATCGGAAAGTACATCGGCCTCCTCCAAATACTGCGTGGTGAGAAAGATGGTCATGCCGATTTCCCCGTTGAGCCTGCGGACTTCCTGCCAGACATCGCGCCTGCTCGTAGGGTCAAGACCAGTCGTCGGTTCATCGAGGAAGAGGATTTCAGGTTCGTGAACGAGCGCCAGGGCGAGATCCAACCGCCGACGCATCCCACCACTGTATGTACCCACGCGACGGTCGACGGCGTCCGTGAGGCCGACCAATTGCAGCAGCTCGTCCGCTCGTTCGCGGGCTTGCTGGCGGCTCTTGCCGAACAATTGACCTTGAAGAATCAATAACTCGAGCGGCTTCATTATGGGGTCGAGACCGATTTCTTGAAGCGCGACGCCCGCAATTCGACGTACTTCGTCCGCTTCACATTTGATGTCATATCCGCCGACACGGGCGTTACCGTAAGTGGGCAGGCCCAAGGTAGTGAGTATTTTTATCGTGGTGCTTTTACCCGCTCCGTTGGGTCCCAAGAAGCCGAATATTTCGCCGGCATTCACTGTAAAGGAAATATCATCGACAGCCTGCACGCCGGGGTAGTGTTTCGCGAGGTTTTCCACGATTATTTCTCGGTTTGACATAGGCAACTCCTTTCATCCAATAGATGCGCGATGTGAATGCGGTGTTACATACTTTTACTATTCAACGGAACGGATCCCCTCAAAGATGACGGCGGTGTCAGAGTCTAGTCTACTTGTATGATCCCCCAATCTTCCTATCCGTCGCCATTCTTGCCCATCAAATTCCTCAGAGCCGCTTCGGCTTTCGGGAACCGGAAATGATATCCTTCGGCGAGCAGCCTTTCGGGGAGGACTCGCGAGCCTTTCAGCAAGGTGCTGGACATTTCTCCAAACAAGAGTTTCAGCGCGATGCCCGGGATGCGCAGGAAGCTGGGCCGTTTCATCACCCGCGCCAGTGTTTTCATGAACTCGGCATTGGTGAGCGGATTCGGGGCGGTCAGATTATACGCACCCGCGGCCTGTGTTCGGCCGGCGAGGAATCGCAGCACGCCTATAACGTCGTCAATGTGCACCCATGAAAAATACTGCTGGCCCGAACCCAGCGGGCCGCCGAGGAACAGCCTGGTCTGCCAGATCATTGGCGGTAGGGCGCCGTCCTCGGAGTGCAGCACGGGCCCCAGGCGCACGATCACGCGGCGCACGCCCATGTCCTCCACACTGCGCGTGGAAGGCTCCCAGCATTCAGTACATATTCGTGCCAGGAAGCTGTCTCCCGGAGGTGTTGCTTCGGTTACGTGTTCGGAAGCAACGGGGTAATAATCGACGCCGGAAAATTGGATCAGCACAGCGGGTTTGTTGGAAGCATTCTCGATTGCCTGAACGAGCGCTTTGCCCGCTTGCGCCCGGCTGTCGCAGATGCGTTCTTTGCGGGCGGAGGTCCAGCGCAGCCTGAATGGATTGGGCCCGGCGATGCGCTCGCCGGCCATGTTGACCACCACATCCACGCCCTCGATTGAGTGCCCCCATCCTTTGGCCGTGGCACCGTCCCATGCAACCAACCGTCGTCCCTCGACTTCGCCTTCGTGGGCTTTTGGATTTCGACTGAGGACAACGACTTCGTCGCCGTTTGCGATCAGATTCGCGCTCAGCGCTTGGCCGATCATGCCAGTGCCGCCGGTAAGAAGCCATCTCATTTTCGTTCTCCCGTATTTGAGTGGACGTGCGGTCAGTTCGTGCGTCGAAATGTATGCCGAGCTTGCTTAACATTTATTATAACTTCTCCATTTTCCATTTTTACATCTGCCGAGCGAGCTTGCATTGCCGTCGAGTTTTCGGAGAATCCTTGACGCCGCGTCCGGGATTGTTCAAAATAGGTGCGCTCCCTTCCAAGAAGATCGGGAGCGTATAATTTGCCGTTAACTGAGAGCGCTCCCAAATTTCGTGCATGGAATCGATAACGTCGAAGAGCTGACGCATCTGGGTGGTGCTCTCCATTCGATGGTATCCTGAGTGGTTTCACATCGATGCCGAGGTGCAAGGAGCTGACATGCGTTTTGGGTTTTTCGACGATCGTTCGCGCGAGTACGTGATCACGCAGCCGGATACGCCGCTGCCCTGGATCAATTACCTGGGTTCGGAGGCGTTCTTCTCTTTGATTTCGAACACGGCGGGAGGATATTGTTTCTATCGGGACGCCCGCTACCGGCGGCTGACGCGCTACCGTTACAACAACGTACCCCTGGATTCCAGCGGCCGTTACCTCTACTTGCGCAGCAATGCCGACGGCGACTTCTGGTCTCCGACGTGGCAGCCCGTGCGAAAGGACCTCGAGGCTTACTCCTGCAGGCACAGCATGGGCTACAGCATCATCCGCTCCACGTACCGGCAGATCCAGACCGAGATTCGCTATTTCGTCCCCCTGGGCGAAAACCTGGAAGTCTGGGACATGACCCTGGCCCAATCAGCCCGAGGCCGTCCCCGATTTCGCGCAGCTCGCGGCGAGGATGGCGAATTCCATTCGCCGGCACGGCTGGGACGGGGATTGGTTCCTGCGTGCGCATGACAGCTTTGGGAATCCGCTCGGCTCCAGGGTGAACGAAGAGGGCCAGATCTTCATCGAGCCCCAGGGGATGTGCGTGATGGCCGGCGTGGGTCTCGAAGATGGAACGGCGCGGCGGGTACTCGACTCGGTCAAAGAGCGGCTGGCCACCGAACACGGCATCGTGCTGCATCGACCCGCTTTCACCCAATACTATCTCCGCCTGGACGAAATTTCTTCCTACCCGCCGGGTTACAAGGAGAATGCGGGTATCTTCTGCCATACCAACCCCTGGATCATGATCTCCGAAACGCGCATGGGGAATGGGGATCGAGCCTTTGACTATTACACGCGCATCAATCCCTCCGCTCGCGAGGCGATCAGCGAGATCCATCGATGCGAACCGTACGTTTGTGCCCAGATGATCGCCGGCCGCGAGGCGCCTGGAGTGAGTGAAGCAGAAAATTCGTGGCTGTCGGGCACGGCGGCCTGGGATTACGTCGCCATCACCCAATGGATTCTGGGCATCCGGTCCGATTTTTGCGGTCTGAGAATCTCTCCCGTCGTCCCCGGCGAGTGGACCGGTTCTACAGCCCGGCGTATCTACCGCGGAGTGACGTATAATATCGACGTCAAACGGACGGGGCCGGGAAATTCCGTCTCTCTCAATGTGGATGGCGTCCCGATTGAAGGCGAAATCGTCCCCTTGCCGTCGGAGGGAGAAAAGGCGTGTGCCGTCGAGGTGCAGATTTCGTAGGGGTGTGCGTTCAGCGAACGCGTGCCGTTCTTCCCATCTCCAGAAGATTCATTAGCCAGTTGAAATCCGGTGATCTCCGATGAGTCAAGCGGTGATATTAATGGGCGTCTCCGGTTGTGGAAAGTCCACGATTGGAACGCAGCTGTGCAGGCGATTGGGCTGGGCGTTCATCGAAGGGGATGAAATTCACCCTGCGGAGAACGTTAAAAAGATGACGAGCGGTATTCCGCTCGACGATCAAGACCGCCTGCCCTGGCTGAAACGCATCAACGCGCTGCTGCTCGAAAAACAGGCTGAAGGCGCCTCGGTAGTCGTGAGCTGTTCGGCCTTGAAACGGAAGTACCGCGAGATTCTCGCCCGGGGAGTTGGGAACCTGACCTTCGTGTACCTGATGGGGGACTACGAAACGATTTTCGCACGCATGCAGAGTCGGGATCCGCATTACATGAAAGCGGACATGCTGCGCTCCCAATTCGACGCGCTGGAGCCTCCGGACGCTGCGGAGGCGCTTGAAATTTCGATCGATCAACCGGTCGAGGACATTGTGGAGGATATCATCCGTGGGATTCAACGGGATGGGGATTGAAACGAGCCCGGATTATCCTGAGGTCGCCACGCGACTATGCGGCGGATTTGAGGGGGATTCGAACCCCCGTTTTGGGCTTGAAAGGCCCACGTCCTGGTCCCCTAGACGATGGGGGCAACGGCCGGATTGTACCACGGTGCGTGGAACAGGGTCAACGCTTCTTTCTTTGTTTGCGTTTTGTCCCATCAACAAAGTATGAAGGTGCCGTGATGGCGTAGATTTTACACAAGCGGTTATCTAACATCCGCGAGCGAATGCGAGGCTCAATGTTATCCACATCGTCAGCAGTTGTGATTACCGTAGGAAGTTCCGCATTGTAACGGAAATTGAATAATTGATAGAGTTTTTCTCGAACCCAGGGGGTTGTGGCCTGGGTTCCTAAATCATCTAAAACCAGGATTGGTGCGGCACGGACCTCTTCGAATCGCCGATCATAGGAAATCTCACTCTTTGGGTTGAAAGTGGCGCGCAGGTGATCGAGCAGGTCGGGCACCTGGATGAAGACAACCGCGTGACCCTGGCTGGCGCAAACATTGGCGATCGCCGCGGCCAGATGTGTTTTACCCGAACCGTAAGTTCCAGTGATGACCATCCATCCTTTAGGTTTTTCGGAAAATTTCACCGCCGCTTCCAGAGCAAGCTTGAGGCTGCGCGTGTCTTCCGGAGCCAGGCGTTCCTTGTCGCGCGTGTTGAAGTTGGCGAAACTCTGTTCTTTGTGGAGTTCGAGCGACGAGATTCCATTTGTCCCGACCTGATCGCGATCCAGGCGGTAGTCCGGGGCCAGGATTTCAACCTGGGTGACCAGATTGGGCTCCGATAGACGCGAACGCATGCGTCCCTCGATCTGTTCCAACGCCAGGTTGGTCGTCACCAGGATGGGCAGGCGGTTGACGTAGCGGTAGTTCAAGATCTGGAACAGTTTTTCACGCGCCCAATCGGTGGCGTTCTGCGTGCCAAAATCGTCGAGGATCAACAAAGGGGCGGAGCGGATTTGTACGAAGCGCTCTTCGAAGGTCGTGTCCTCGGCGTTGAATGCGAAGCGCAGCGAATCGAGCAGGTCGGGCACCGTGAGAAACAGGGTGGGCACCCCGAGAGAGGCGCATTCGTTGGCGACGGCGGCGGCGAGATGCGTCTTCCCGCAGCCGTACGGTCCCTGGATCAGCAGCCAGCCGTCCAGGCTGTGGGCGAATTTCTGCGCCGCTTCCAGGGCATTTCCCAGCGATTGGCGTTGATGCGCCGGCAGGTTGTGACGGCCTTCCGGGTTGAAACTCTCGAAGGTGAGATGCTTCAATTCGTCCAGGTTGCTGAAGCGGTACAGGCGGCTGCGCACCCGCTCACGTACATCCGGCTGGCGGCATGGGCAGATTTCGACCTTGCCGAAGTTGGGGTCTTCGAGCGGAACGTCGGCGCGCAAATACCCCACGCCGCCGCACAGCGGGCATCCCGGATCGCCGAGTGGTTCTTCAGGGCGGTCAGCGTTCGATGAAGTCGGAGAAGTCCCCTTCGACGTAGCGGCGGCGAGCCTTTTCAGAGTCTCCTCGATCTTCTCGCTCATCTCTCCCTCGTTTGTCCCAATCTTCGAGTATCGCTTCCACGTAGCGCCATTTTCTGACGTTGTTCTCGACGGCGATGCGGATGGCATCTTCGATCCACGCCGCCGGATAGCTGTCCTCCGCTTCACGCAGCCGGTCGGCGATCATGGGCGTCAGCGCGCCGATGTTTTGTTCGTAAAGAACGAAGATGTTCGGTCGTTCGACCTTCAGCTCGACCGGATGGTCCTCGATTCCCGTAGGGCGCCAGTCGCCGCGTTCGATTCCCTCGATCGCGGCGCGTCCCTTGGGGGTGTTCAGAAAGTATAACGCTTCTTCGCCGTCCGCAAACGTCAAGACCGCTTTGAGAAACGTCCCGCGGGCCACGGCGCGTTCCAATGCGTCTGCCAGCTTTTCCCGTGGGTCCTGACCGCCCGAATCGAAGCTCCGCATGAAAACTTCGTCGGCTGCGATTTCCGACTCGCGCAGGTACCTGTGGCGGCCTTCCTTCTGCGCCAGTGCCCAGAAGGCGTAGAGCGTGAGTTTCAATTCCCCCAGATGGTCGATGGCCGGGAGCAGCTCGCTGTAGAATAAATTCGGCACCGGTGTGGTTCGTAATTTGCCGGCCGGGAATCCGGAGAACCCTTTTTGTGCTTTCATCTCAACCGTTTATATATGAATGTGCGGCAGATGGCAAAGGACTTCATTTCTCGAACCGGACAATTCATCCGATTTGCGATAGATCGACCTGCCGCGTGGCGGCGTTCTCGAACTTCGCCAGCGCTTTACGGAAAACCAGTTCGACGCTGCCCACGGGTCCGTTTCGGTGTTTGGCCACGATGATCTCGGCGATGTTTTGTTTGAGCGTGTCTTCTTCGTATTGATCCGGGCGGTAGATGAACATCACCACGTCGGCGTCCTGCTCGAGGCTGCCCGATTCGCGTAGATCGGAGAGGATCGGACGCGGTGGTCTGCGGGCTTCCACGGCGCGTGAGAGCTGTGCGGCGGCCAAGACGGGCACCTTCAACTCGCGCGCCAGGGCTTTCATGTTGCGCGAGATGTAGGAGACTTCCTGCACCCGGTTGTCGATGCGCGTTTCTCCGGTCATCAACTGCAGGTAATCGACGACGATCAAATCCAGCCGCACTTCCATGTGCAGGCGGCGGCACTTCGTGTGCAACTGCAGCGGCGTGATGGCAGGTGTGTCATCCAGATAGATGTGCGTGTCGCCCAGCGCGCTGACGGCCTGCGTGAACAAGGGCCACTCGTCGTCCTCCAGATTGGCCAATCTCAGCCGCTGCGAATCGATGCCCGTCTCCTGCGACACCAGACGCTGCACGAGTTGTTCGTTCGACATCTCGAGCGAGAAGAGCGCCACGTGCTTCTTGTGCAATTGGCTGGCGTTCTTGGCGACCGAAAGGCAGAATCCGGATTTCCCCTGCCCGGGACGCCCGGCGATGATCAGAAAGTCGCTGGGCTGCAAACCGCCCAGCAAACGGTCCAGATCGAGGAAACCTGTGGGTACGCCCAGGGTCTCGTCGCGGTGCCGGGCGAGATAATCGATGCGGTCGTAGTATTCGCTGACGACCTGCTTGATCGGCTGTAACTGGTGGGCGAGCCTGCGCTCGCTCACGCCGAAGATCGCCTTCTCGGCGTCGTTGACCACGTCTTCGATGAGGGCGTCGGCTTTGAACGCCAATCGAGCGACCTGGTTTGCCGCCTGGAGCAGACGTCTGCGGGTTGCGGTCTCTTCGACCAGGTGGCCGTACGCTTCGGCGTGGAGCGTGGAGGGCACGTTGTTGATCAGCGTCGTGAGATACGCCGGACCGCCGGTTTCGTCGAGCTGGTTTCTGCGTTCCAGTTCCTCGGAGACGGTCAGAATGTCGATCGGCAGGCGCTGCTCCTGCAGGCTGGTGAATGCATTCCACACCCAGCGGTTGCGGTGCAGGAAGAAATCATCCGCAGTGAGGAAATGAGCGACGTCGTAATACACCTCGGGATTGACGAGAACAGCGCCCAACACGGCTTCTTCCGCCACGCGGTCGTAGGGCATCTCCTGGCTTTGCCCGCTGTCCTGCGGAGCGACGGAAAAAGAGGGGGAGTCACTCATTCGTGTGGATTCCTGCTAATCGGATTTTATTATTCGGCTCGAAAGGTAATGACTGCTGGAGAGCAGTCATCGTCGTTCCCAACCATTCCATATTAAATTCATACAAAATCTTACTTACGGTGCGTTTGGGAAGAGGCTAGTCCTTGGACTCCTCATCCTTTGAATCCAGATCGTCGAGGTCGAGATTCTCTACAAAGTCCTTGAAGACTTCGAGGCGGTCTTCCGAATCTTCCATTTCTTCTCCCGCCTCCACGTCCTCCTCTGGCACAGAAGACGCTTCTTCCATGACCTCTTCGGCGACGAAAATGGGAACGTTGACTCGAACAGCGAGTGCAAGCGCATCAGAAGGACGCGAATCGATTTCAAGTTCGCGCCCGTCGACGGACAGGATGATGCGCGCGTAGAAAACGTCGTCTTTCAACTCTGTGATGTTGACGCGTACGACGCTGGCATCGTGGGTTTGTAGAACGTTTCGGAGTAGATCGTGGGTTAATGGGCGTGCGACTTCGAGTTCCTGCAGGCTGAGTGTGATTGCGTCGGCTTCGAAAGGGCCGATCCATATCGGCAGGAAGCGATCGGAGTCAAGTTCTCGTAGAATAATGATCCGCTGGGGAGACATTAGGCTTACACGAATACTGTCGACGACTACCTCTACAAAATTCATTGCCTCCGTCCGCTTTCGTGACTTGGTTGAGGGCATTCTAACACACCGAAGATATGGAAGCAATGAGAATTCTCTATTCTGCCTGGTTTTAACATCTGCTATCATTGGTTTGGGCTCGTTTCGTCCAAACCAGGACTTCGTGTCGGCGTGAAATCGTAGACCGGCAGAAAGCCGAGGTGAGATGCTGGATTCGCTGTTCAAACCACGCGGAGTGGCCGTTATCGGGGCTTCGACGAATCCGACCAAGTTGGGCTACGGCGTGGCGCGGAATCTGGTCGTCTCCGGATACCGGGGTAAGCTGTATTTCGTGAATCCGCGCGGCGGAGTGCTCTTCGACCGGGAGCTGTATGTCGATGTCAGTTCTGTGCCCGATCCGCTCGATCTGGCCATCATCATCATCCCCGCAAAAGCGGTGCCGGACGTACTCGAGGAATGTGGCCAGCGCGGCGTGCGTTACGTGATCGTCGGTTCGGGAGGCTTCCGGGAAACCGGCCCCGAAGGCGCCGCTCTGGAGCAGCGCTGCCTGGAAATAACTCGCAAGCACAAAATCCGCGTGTTGGGTCCCAACTGCATCGGTTTCCTGGACACCCATTTGCCCATCGATACCACCTTTCTGCCGCTGCCGGGTCCCACCCAGGGGGACATCGGTTTCGTCTCGCATTCCGGCGCGGTGTGCGAGGCCGTGATCGACTGGGCACGCGGCCAGGGTTTCGGATTGTCCCGCCTGGTCAGTATGGGGAATCAGATGGATTTGAACGAGAGCGATCTGCTTCCGGCGGTCGCCATGGATGCCCACACCCGTGTCGTCGCCATGTATCTGGAAGGCATCGTCGACGGTGCGCGTTTCATCGACCAAGCGCGCCGGGTCACGTGTGAAAAACCGGTCATCGCCATTAAAGTGGGCGTTTCGGAGGCGGGCCGGGCGGCGGTCGCTTCGCACACCGGCGCACTCGCGGGCCAGGACAAGGCCTACGACGCGGCCTTCCGCAAGGCGGGGGTGATCCGCGCCCGACACAGCGAGGAGATGTTCAATTGGGCCCAGGCGCTGGCCTGGTGCCCCCTACCACAGGGAGACCGGGTGGCCATCCTGACCAACGCCGGCGGTCCCGGGGCGATTGCCTCGGATGCCATCGCGGCCAACCATCTGAGTCTGGCAGCGCTGGGTGACGAGACGGTTCGCAAGCTGAAGTCCTTGCTGCCTTCCACGGTGTCCATTCGCAATCCCATCGATTTGCTGGCGGGCGGCGGGCCGCAGGAATATGCCGAGTGCCTCGGCGCGCTGATCGAGGACGACTCCGTCGATGCGGTGATCGTCATCCTGGTGCCGCCGCCGATGAGCACCGCCGCAGAAGTGGCCGGAGCACTCATCCCCTTGATCCATTCCACATCCAAGCCGGTCGTGGTGACGCTCATGGGTCAGGATCTGATCGAGCACGCGGCGCGCATGTTCCGGCAGGCGCGAATTCCGGACTACCGTTTCCCGGAGAGGGCGGCCTCGGCAATACGGGTGCTGCTGCAGCGTGCCGTTCACCTGCGCACGGTCGAGGAAACAGCGCAGCCGATCCGGGGCATTCATCCCGCTCGAGCGCGTAAAAAACTCGAGAGCGCTGAGGTTGGGGAAGGGGATTTCATCGGACCGAGCCTGGCCGCCGAGATCGTCCAATCCTACGGGTTGCAATCCGCTGCCGAAGTGCTTACGAAAAGTGTGGAAGAAGCGCAGCAAGCGGCGAACGAGGTGGGTTTCCCGTTGGCGTTGAAAGTTGCCTCCGCCGACATTCCCCACAAATCGGACGTTGGCGGTGTGCTGTTGAACGTGCGGGACGCCGCGCAGTTGGAAAGCGGTTTTGCGACGATCGTCGAACGCGCGCGCGCGACGGCGCCGGAGGCGAAAATCGAAGGCGTGATCGTGCAGCCGATGATCGAGCAAGGTCAGGAAGTGATCGTGGGTGTCGTGCGCGACCAGCAGTTCGGACCGCTGGTGATGTTCGGCTCCGGCGGCGTGGAGGTGGAAGCGCTCAGGGACGTGGCCTTTGAATTGGCGCCCCTGCGCCGTTTCGAGGCCGAGCGCATGCTCGAGTCCACCTGGGCGGGTAAACGCTTGAAGGGATACCGCAACCTTCCCCCCGCCGATCGGGAGGCGGTGATCGAGGCTTTGCTGCGTATCGGACAGTTGGCCGTCGATCTGCCGGACGTGATGGAAGTGGAAATCAATCCGTTGTGCGTGCTGCCCGAAGGTGAAGGCGCGGTGGCGTTGGACGTGCGCTTACGCAAACGCGTTCGAGATAAAGAGTGAGGCAGGATCATGCATGAGACTGAAGGAAATCGGGATCGAGCAACGACAGACGTTCGACGGAAGATCATCATTTGGTGCCTGCAGTCCGTGGTGGGGCTGGTTGGCTATGGGGTGATCATCTTCCTCGCCGCGGGTACAGTGAAATGGCTCTGGGGGTGGTTGTTCCTCGCCTCGGTCGCGGTGATGCTTTTCGGTCAACCCATCCTGCTCGTTCCCATCAGCCCGGAGACTTTCCTCGAGCGCGCCGGCGGTTTACGGCAGGAAGGCGGAAAGCGCTGGGATCGCTGGCTGGCTGCGGTTGCCGGCGGGATCTTGCCCATGGCATCGTGGATCGTGGCCGGGTTGAACCTGCGTTACAACTGGCAGCCCACGCCGCCCGCGCTCATGCACGTCGTGGGATTGGTCCTCGTCGCCATAGGTTGGTTCCTGTTCCTCTGGGCCATGGCATCGAACGCCTACTTCTCCGAAGTCGTACGCATCCAGGCGGAACGCGGCCATGCGGTCGCTACGAACGGGCCGTATCGCGTCGTGCGCCATCCGGGCTATGCGGGGGCGATTCTGGCGTTTCTGGGCGTGCCGTTTCTGCTCGGCTCCTACTGGGCGCTGATCCCGGCCGTGTTGGGAATAGCCGGATACGTGCTGCGCACGGCGCTCGAGGACCGCACGCTGCAGGATGAATTGGGGGGATATCGGGAATACTGCAGTAGGGTAAGGTATCGATTGTTGCCGGGTATATGGTGACCGAAATCAGAGGGTTTGATAGGCGCTGCACGTTTTTCCGTGGATGATGATAAAAACGAAGTTAATAATCCGGCCCCCCAAACACCGTCGGTCCGATCAGTTTGTCCAGGTGCAGCAGGATCGTCTGGATGCGGCCGTCCTGCTCGGGATTCCGCTCCAGTCGCTGTTGGATTTCCAGCAGGACCTGGCGATAGGTGTTGAGGAACTCGAAGCAGCGATCGGAACGACGCAGTTGATGTGCCTTCCAGGAACGGATCAGATGCGACACCGAATCGGACACGACGTCCTGGAAGGCCTCGTGTCCCTTGCGTTGGAGGTAGCGTTTTGAATTCAGACGCCGCGCCAACTGCAGATCGCGCCATGCGGTGAGCAGCGTTTTTCCCGGCCCAATGTCCTCGCCCGGGTGCGAGCCGCGCACTTCCCAGGCGCCCACACCCACCCAGGTCGACTCCAGGCCGTGATCTCTCAGCCTGGCCTTGCGTTCCTCTGTATGGAAACGCTCGGTGAGATCGCGGCGCGTGGCTGCGCTGTCCGCAGCGCCGTCTTCACCAGCGTCTGCTTCTGCGATTTGCGCTTCGTTCTCGAGGATGCGGAAAGGCTGCATTGCGAGGAATTCCTCGACTTTACGCTGCGCCACGAAATCGCGGATCTCGCGTTTGACGATGGAGGGTAGAACGCTCTCCCAGCGGCTCGTCCCCTTGCGGGTCACCGGTTGGCCGTATACCAGACGACGCACGCTGCGTTCATCGAACGGATAGGGATTTTCGAGCGTGCGTTTTTGCTCGCCGCTGTACACGCGGAAAACCACCTGGACGTCGCGCGCGTAGACCTCGATCCCGTCGCGCGTGACCGCCATGATCTCGTCCAGTTGGCTGTGACGATCGCGCAGATCGACGACGTCGCGAAGGCGCGTGAACCCTTCGATGTGTCGATCGCCGCGCGCGAACACGTCGGGGATCGCCGCTTCCTCGCGCTGTTGGGCGCTGAGCACTCTGGGATAGCCGTTCTCCGATTCGAACACGGCTGCGAAACCGAGATGCACATCCACGTAGCCTGGCCCCCCGATGAGTATCACGGGATTCTCGGCGTTTTCCGCCTCGAGCGTTTCCAGGTTGCCTTGATCGACCCGCAGGACCGGGTAGTTCAATCCGAGGATTGCGCCTACGAGGTAGCGGTACGCCGTCCAGACCGATTCGGTGTCGAACAGATCGGCGAGGTAGCGCGCCGCGACGTACAGCCCGAGCATCGCCGCCGCGATGACCGGCAGGATGTACACCAGGACTTCGGGTTGGAAGAACGGGGTGAGGATGTTCAGCAGCAGGAAGCCGATGGGGCCCAGCTCGTTCTGCAGTTCGGGATCGAGCTCCCCCGGAAATCCCTGGGCGACGACGATGAGGAACCAATACGCGGCGAACGCAACAGCCGTGACGAATAAACGCAGGAAGGCGCCGCCGCGATTGCGGGCCAGGAAATGGGTGCGCGCCTGCCGGCTCAATCTGCCGAGATAGGCCATCGCCGGAAAACGCATCAGCCAGCGTTTGGGCCGCTCGAAAAGCGAGGAGGAGAAGGACGGTTTCACGATTCCCCTCCCGGCTCACGGCAGTCCTTATCGAGTGTGGACAACTCCCGGGCGATGTCGAGCAACTCGGCTTTCAAGGCCGGACTTTCTTCGACCATCTCGTCGCGTGAACACAGATCGACGGCGTCCTTGAGGATACAGCGCATTGTGTCCTGTCTGCTGAGCGTGGGGTTTTTCCGAATCTGCTCGTAAAGTACGCCGCTCAACGCATCAAAGAGGATTTCACTGGCCTCCATCTGTCCCTGTTCGATGGCTCGGGTAGCCTGTTCCTGCGCGTCGGCGAGGACATTTTGCACGTCGCTCGCCCATTCGTGACGCCAGGCTTCCATGCGCTCCTGCTGTATGTCCCTGGGGAGATAGAGATGCGAGAGATCGACGTCGAGTACGCGAATGCCGCGCGACTGCAGGATTTTCCAATCCCGCTGTGAAGAATTATCGTCGTTGTCATCTGTTTGCGTATCGTTTTTCGGTGTGGTCAAACGGCGCAGGATGTCGTCCCGTACGGTTTGAAGGGGTTGTGCGCTTTTGGAATCGAAGCTGGTCAGTTCCTTGAGACTCTTGCCCTTGATGATTTCGCGCCACAGATCGATGGTCAGCCGCAGTGGCAGTTCCGTCCAGGGCAGGTCTTCCGCCTCGCCGTACACGTGTCCGTAGACGGCCTTTTCGACGGCCGAGGATTTCCAGGGGTAGGGCGGCCGGCGGGCGAAACGTCCTTCGTGGGGCTCGACGTGCTCGCCCGGATCGAGCATGAATTCGACGGAGATGTCCGTCGAAACCGGGATGCCGTCCTTCGTCACGGCGAGTGAATTGACCGATTCGAGCGCGGCCGCTTCCCCCGAAGGCGGGATGAATCCCTCCACGGCGCGGATTTGACGGCGCAGATCGGCGGCTTCCTCGATGCGTTCGCCCGGATCGGTGAAGACCAATCCGGGACCGACGGAGCGGGTGAATTTGACGTCCGTGCGCAGGACCGCCGCCGAGGCGTAGTCGATGAGCAGCACGCCGGGTCCGCTGCGGCTGCGTTCGTCGTGCGCTTCGATGACTTCCCCGTTGCGCAGGAAAGTGACCGGTCCGCGTTCGCCCAATAAAAAACCGAACAGCCTGCGGACGCTGGCCGAGCGCTCCGCATTTGCGCGCACGGGGAGCACGAATTGTGCGCCTGCGGCGACCGTTGAAAAGAGAACCACCAGCGCGAATCCGAGGTGCGTCGCGGCGGTGATCGTCGTGGATGAGGCCTCGCCGACGATGGCCAGGAGGAACAGTCCGGTGCTGCCGCCGAAGAGTGCCAGACTGAGAATCGTGGCGATCCATTGGCGCGGGTCCTGGGCGGAGAACGTCAGGGAGAAGGTGAAAAAGCAGAACGTGAGTGAAATGCACAACCCGCCCCATAGTCCCACGAAACGCAGCAGCGCGGGCGGAGCAGCTTGTACGTCTGCGGCGCGGAGCAAGAAGTAATACGGCAAGCCGATCAAGCACAAACACAGGAATAAGATGAAGCCGGTGCGGCGTCGAAGCGGTATCTTGTTCATGCTTCCGTGATTGTATCCTAAAGGCGGGGTGAGGCCAAATCTGTTCCATAATGCCGGGGTACGTCGCGGTAGGCTTGCGCAGTTTTCCGAAATCGGCGATGCTACCCCAACGCTGCGACGAGGAGGACGTCGATGCACAGGTGGAGTCGATATGGGTTGCCGTTTCTGGCGTTCATGACTTTAACACTTTCGGCCTGCCAGGTAATGGATCCCGTCATCCGGCGCACCTCCACGCCGGTTCCGGATCGGCCTCCGCAGCCCAGGGTGTACACGACTCCGGTGAATCTGTTCGATGACTTCAGCGATTCGGCGAGCGGTTGGGAGATCGGTGAATACAGCGTGGGCAGTGTAGGCTATCGCGAAGGGGAATATTTCGTTCGCGTCGAAGACGAGGATGTTTTTACCTGGGGGCAGCGCTTCGAGTGGTATGGGGACGTGACCATCGAAGTGACGGCCCGCCAGGCCAGCGGACCGGAAAGCAACGATACGGGCTACGGCGTGATGTGCCGGGTGAACTACGACCCGGATATCGGCGAGCTCGAAGGCTACGCCTTTCTCGCTGCCGGTGACGGTTATTATGCGATCGCGCGCTACGTCGGCGGCGACAGCCAGCTCCTCGTCGGATGGGAGAAATCCGACACGGTCCGTCAGGGCAGCGGGTCGAACGACCTGGAGGCGATCTGCGCCAGCGAGCGCTTGATCTTCTACGTCAACGGCGTGCGCCTGGCTGAAACCCGGGACGAGAGCTTTTCGAGCGGGGACGTCGCCCTGATCGGCACAACGTACGATTCCGGGGCGGCGGAATTCCGCTTTGACAATTTTTCCCTGTCCTCTCCCTGAACCGTGCGGCACGCTCCGCCTTCGCCGCGGCACGCGAGGGACAAATAGATACTTGCCTTATCGCGCCACTCGATATACTCTTAGGTTGTTCGCACTGAACAATTCGTATCGGAATCGAGAACACTCCTATGGTCACTCGTCAATCGGAATTGATCCGGGTCCTGGGGAGTCTTGCCGAAGATCTCCCCAACCCGCTCTGGGTGGCGCTGGTCGACAACGACGGACTCGTCGTGGCCAGCGTGCCGCCAGATCCGCCCGCAGAGCCGGAGTCCTTCTCGGCGATGACGGCCGCCTCGGTGATGATGGGCGAGCGTGTGTTGAACGAGATCGCCGGCGGCAATCTGCGCTACACCAGCGTCGCCGGTTCGGATCGTCAACTGCTCACCGTCGCGCTCAGCAAAGAGCGTTTGCTTTCGATCGGTCTGGGGCCGGAGGTTCCCCCTCACGACACGTTTGGTCCATTGAGTCGTAGGGTTCCTGAACTACTCAAAGCGCTCAAGCGACGCTATGGGAGTGAACTGTAACGCCATCGTCGATCATCCGGTCCTTCCACCACAAACGACCAGCATGTATGCCCGAGGGGTTGGTTCCCATTCGTCTCAGATGAAATTGAGTTCATGTGCATGAACTGCGATATAAATACAGGGCTGCTCGATTTAAACCATTGCCTTCACAGGCCCATAGGGAGGGAAACCCATGCGTAAACGATTCCCACTCGTCGCGACGCTGTTCCTCGTACTTGCGATTCTAGCCTGCAACCTGCCGCAGCCGGGACCGACCACAGAAGCGCCGCCGGTGGAAGAGACGCCGACGGAAGAACCCACCCTCGAATCGACGGCGACGGAAGAGCCCGCACCGGAACCGCTTGTGGTCATTTTCGCAGGCGGTAATTTCGAAATCTACAACCTGGACGGCACGTTGAGCGAGACGCGGCCCGCAGCCGGGTTGACGAATTGGGCGCATCCCAATTCGTACCAGATCATCGGGGATGCGATCTATTACGTCGATAGCGGCGGGACCGGCATGAGTGGTTCGGTAAAGCGCGTGACCTCCGGCGGTGTCGACGATCTTGCCTTCACCGCCATCCCCAACATGAAGATCCTTACCTTCTCCGTTAATGCAGACGAGAGCATGATCGCCTGGGCTGCTGCGGAATGGGCGAACAGCGAGCTTTGGACGGCAAACATCGACGGTTCCGACACGCACACGGTGACGCAGTTCGATCCGACGAGCGGTATGGACGAGTTCTACGTGCTTGAAGTCTATCGCTGGAGCCAGGCGGGCAATCTATTCTACGTGTGGCAGATTTCGGGCATCGGGGATCTGCTCTATTTCGGCTACTCCAGTATGTACGGCTACGATCCGGCGACGAACACCTACTCGACCTATTATCCGGCATCCACAGGTGGTGGAATGCTTTGTTGGAACGTCATTTCACCCGATGACACATTATTGACCGGCACTTGCGATGGGGGATCGGGGATCCAGGGATTGCGCGAGCGGAATCTGGCGACTTCCGCCGAGACGGTGCTGCCGCTGCTGCCCGACCAACAGCAAACCGGTGGCGTCTCGTATTCGCCCTCCGGCACCCAACTGGCTTTCGCCTTTGGAAGCAGAGGCATGGATCCAGGGGATATCAATGGCTGGATCGCCGTGCGCACTGCGCCGGGCGTGGATCCCACGGTCATTGCCTCGACCGCCAACGGCTACTTCCAGAAGACCGCCTGGGCGTCCGAAACCCTGCTCGTCGTGCAGGGAACGGAAAACAATGACATGCAGACGTACCTGCTCACGCTGGACGGCGCCATCACATATTTTGCGGACGGGGAGCTGATCGGCCTGATGTGGCCGTGAAATTCCGCCGAGAGTCGAACGACCCTGACTGTCTACACCGTGTCTGCATTCACGCGAATGAGAAGGAATATACGCCATGACTGACGAACAGACTCCAATCTCGCCGGTAGTAACGAACGCCGATCCCGATAGCAGTATGGAATCATCCGCTGTCTCTGCCTGCATCGAATGCGGCCGCCAGGATGAAACGCTGCGCATCGCATCTTATCCATACGTGTTCAGTTTGTTCATCGCAACCTTCCGCCGGGCGTATCAAGGGGTGTGGTGCCGGAAACACGGTGGCATAAAACTGACGCTGGCGGCTTTCCTGAGTGCTTTTTTCGGTTGGATGGGCTTACCGTATGGTTTGATCGCTACGCCGGGAACGCTCTTCAAACTGGCCAAAGGCGGCGTCGTGCCCGAAGAGGCCAATGCGCAGCTTCTGAAACGGATCGCCAATTTAAAGATACTAAAGGGGGATGCGCAGGGGGCCGCTCGATGCCTGGAGTCGGCCTTGTACGTTAAGGCGCAGGATGAAGATGCACAGCGGCGCCTTTCTGACCTCTACCGTAAATTTCCTGCAGCCGTGGCGCAGTCCCCCATCTCCGATCTGTTCCCCACGTTGGCCGTCCTTGCCGCAGCGGCCATCATGGGCGGCGCGATCGGAGTCCTCGACGATCTCGTCACCCGATTTCTAAACCTCAGCGGAAGTGTGGATTTCTGGATCGTCGTTTTCAGCTGGCTGCCGCTGATCGGAATGCTTTTCCTCGGCGGGGTGCTCTTCGCCAGACTGCTGACGTTCGTCTTGAAGCGCATGAACGTGCGCCAACGCTCGCTGGGGGCTGTGCTTGCCGTCTTTACGGCGCTGCTGGCGGCCTACGGCGTGGTTGGTGGATACAGCCTCAGCGAACACGTCGCCTCGCTCATCTCCGGAGTCAGTTACGGCTCGACCGGTGAGACCCTGATGAAGACGGGCTCGGTGCTTGTCCGCGGTGGTGCGTGGCTGCTGCGCGACATGCTCACCAGTGGGATGAATGTGGATTTGATCTACGTCGCCATCCTCGCCTGTGGGTTTGCGTTCTATCTGGTCTCCAATCTCACGGTCGCAGATCGTGTGATCCAATGGAAGCAGCGGCTCGAACAACTGCGTCCGCAAACGGCAGCACTACAGGGCGGAACCTCGCTCGTGAGCTGGGGCGCCCTGCTGGCCGCTGCGCTGGTCATCGTCGTCTCCTTTGCCTTTTTCACCGAAGTTTCACCCGGCACGAGACCGGGCAGCGATTATCTGGACGCCCTGGCGCGAGCGGAGATTTTGTACAGCGCCGGAGATGTTCCTGGAGCGGTGCAGATCTACCAGGAAGCCATCGCATTGAATCCGGAAGATCCCTGGGCTTATTCATATCTCGGATGGATCTACATTCAACAGGGTGAGTATGTGAAGGCCGAAGCATCATTCCTGGACGCCCTGGAACGCGATCCGGATCACGAGGACGCCAGGATGGGCTATGCGCTGACCGAGACTGCTTTAGGTCAGTACGCAGAGGCGCTTTCATATCTGCAGGCCCTGATTGCAGACAGCACGGATGACGAGGTGCGGGCGCATGCGTACTCCGCATTGAGCGATGTGCACATCGGCATGGGAGACGATGCGCAGGGGCTGCAGGATCTGCAGACGGCGGTCTCTTTGAGTCCCAATAACGCACATTTATACTCCGACCTGGGCTTTTACTATTATTCTCACGCCCAATACCCGGAAGCCGTGGAGGCCTTTTCCAGTGCTTTGGACATCGATACGGCGCTGATCGACTCGCAGTTCGGGATGAGCTTCAGCCTGCTTGCCGTGGAGGACTATGATGCGGCGGCGGAGAACTTCCAAAGCCTGCTCGACGCCGGCGTGGAAAGCTATCTCGCAGTCCAGGCCTACGTTGGCCTCGGACGCTGCCAGACGGAATTGACCCGGCCTGTCGAAGCCATTCAGAATTATGAGTCGGCGCTTGCCCTCGATCCGTCCCACATTGGAGCCTGGAATCTGGTGCTCATTGAGTATCTCAGAGTCGCCGATTTCGAAAAAGCGCTCGAACAATCGGAAGCGTATATCGCCAGTTTCCCTGCCTCGTCGACGGTCTACGCCCTGCGCGCCATCGCCGCGTACATGCTGGATGAATCTGACGTGATGGACGAAGCCCTGGAGGACGCGCTCGAAGTTCGAGGCGAGGACGCCTACGGCATGTTTTTCACCGCCTCCGCGCTCTCCAACGCGCTGCGATTTTCGGATGCGGAGGCGCTGCTCCTCGAAGCGCGCCAGATCGATCCGGATGAAGACGTACTCCTGATTTCACTGATCGAGGTCTACATCGCCGAGCAAAAGTACGACGCCGCGCTCGCCGGAATCGAAGAATACCGCGCCGTTTCCGGTGAAACGAAGGACTCATTGCTCTCCGAGGGATATTTACGAATCGAACAGGGCGACCTGGACGCGGCGGAAACTGCGTTGACCGGGGCCTTGGCGCTCGCTGCGGATGATTGGGAAGTGCGCAACGACCTGGCTTTCTTGTACCTGCAGCAGGAGCGCAACGAACAAGCGCTGATCGAAGCCCAGGAAGCGTTGAACTTGAATCCCTACTACGCTCCTGCCTACAAAAACCTGGCGCTTGCCTCCTACGAACTCGGAGACGTGGACGCGGCGATGCAGGCAGCGCTGGAAAGCTTACGCCTCAATCCGAAGTACGACGTCAGCCACTACGCCCTGGGTCTATGCTACATGCAGCAGGGAGAAGTGGATCTGGCGATCGCAGAGTTTGGAACTTTCCTCGAACTTTATTGGGATCGCCCCAGCGCACGGCGTTTTAAAGAGTCGGCGGAAATGTACCTGCAGCAGTTGTGATCCAATACGCGTTTCATGCAGTGGTTTGAACTTTTCGCCGATTTCCCCTAGACTGTAGCTGTGCTCGCCAAAGTCCACGCCGCAGCCATCATCGGGCTGGAGGGGGCAATCGTCGAAGTGGAAGTGGACACCTCGCGCGGGCTCCCCTCCTTCAAGATCGTCGGATTGCCGGACACCGCCGTGCAGGAAAGCCGCGAACGCGTGCAGGCGGCGGTGAAAAACGCCGGCTTGGTCTTCCCGCGCCAGCGGGTGACGGTCAATCTGGCGCCGGCTGCGCTGCGCAAAGAGGGTCCGGCCTACGACCTGCCCATCGCCATCGGCACGCTGGCCGCTTCGGAGCAGATCGCGCCGGAGTGGCTGGATGGCGCTCTGGCCGTGGGCGAGCTTTCGCTCGACGGTTCCGTGCGCCACATCCGCGGCGTGCTGCCCGTGGCGGCGCTGGCGCGCGAGATGGGCTTTCGACGTCTCTTCGTCCCGCAGGAGGACGCCGCCGAGGCGGCCCTGATCCCCGAGATCGAGGTGGTGCCGGTCGAATCGCTGACCGCCCTGGTCAACCATCTCTCCGGCGTGGTGCCCATCCCGGCAGCCGCGAACACCCACGGCCCCAACGGAAGCGTATACGACGGACCTGATTTTCAAGATATTAAAGGGCAGGAACATGCCAAGCGCGCCCTGGAAGTCGCCGCCGCGGGCGGGCACAACCTGCTCATGGCGGGACCGCCGGGCGCGGGGAAGACGCTGCTGGCGCGGGCGCTGCCTTCGATCCTGCCCGAGATGACCGTGGAGGAAGCGCTGGACGTGACGCGCATCTACTCCGTCGCCGACCTGCTGCCCGAAGAGACGCCCATGATCCACGTGCGCCCGTTCCGCGCGCCGCATCACACCATCTCCAACGCCGGGTTGGTGGGCGGCGGCAACTGGCCGCGGCCGGGCGAGATTTCGCTCGCGCATCGCGGCGTGCTCTTTCTGGACGAGCTGCCCGAGTTCGGCATGCGCGTCCTCGAAGTGCTGCGCCAGCCGATGGAGGACAAGGTGGTCACCATCAGCCGGGCGCGCGGCTCGTCTTCCTTCCCGGCCAACTTCATGCTCGTGGGGGCGATGAACCCCTGTCCCTGCGGCTACTACGGCGACGTGCAGCGGGAATGCACCTGCTCCAGCGCCACGGTCACGCGCTACCAGAAGCGCATCTCGGGGCCGCTGCTCGACCGCATCGACATCCACGTCGAGGTGCCGCGGGTGGACGTGGACAAGCTGACGGCCGACCGGCTTGGAGAGCGCTCGGAGGCGATCCGCGCGCGGGTAGAGGCGGCGCGAGGGGTACAGCGGAAGCGCTTTGCAGAGACATCGCTCAGTTGCAACGCCGACATGGGACCGACGGAGGTGCGGCAAATCTGCCAGTTGAACGAGGAAGGTCGGGGTCTGGTCAAGGCAGCGATGCAGCAATTGGGGATGAGCGCGCGGGCCTTCCACCGCATTTTGAAGCTATCGCGCACGATTGCCGACCTGGTCGGGAGCGAGCGCATCGAGACGCCGCATCTGGCCGAGGCGATCCAGTACCGGCCTCGGCGAACGGCCTGACTGGAAAAGGAGTGTTCTTTAATGCAACCAATTGCGTTTGTCACAGGAGCCGACCGTGGCCTAGGTTTCGCCCTCTGCGCCGGGCTGCTGGAGCGGAGTTGGCACGTCTTTGGCGGGCAGTACATGCCCGATTGGCCTGACCTGATCGCGCTGGCGGGGCGGTTCCCTGAGACGTTTCACACCGTCCCGCTGGACGTCACCTCGGTCGAGTCGGCGCAGGTCGCCGCGCAAACCGTCGCCGGGATGGCGGACCGCGTCGACATGCTGACCAACAACGCAGGCGTCATCTCGCCCACGGTGGAACGCGCGGTTGGTGAGGGTCTGGATTACGCCGAGATGCACCGCGAGTTCGACGTCAACACCCTGGGGGCGCTGCGTATGGTGGAGGCTTTCTTGCCGCTTACGAACCAAAGCGCGATAAAGCGGCTGTGCTTTGTCTCCTCGGAGGCGGGCAGCATCACCCGCTGCCAGCGCCAGGCATGGTACGGTTACTGCATGTCCAAGGCCGCGCTGAATATGGCCGTCAAGATCACGTTCAATCGCCTGCGGCCCGAGGGATACACCTTTCGCGTGTATCACCCCGGCTGGATGCGCTCCTACATGCACGGCAGTAAGAACATGGAGGC